>NZ_AP013294.1:600000-900000 GCF_000829195.1 Bacillus sp. OxB-1
ATTTGTACCACCAGGTTGAATAAAAACCCGCCATCCTCAAATGAATACGCCAGCCCCATCGGCAGAAGGAAAAGGCCGATCAGTAAAAATCCGAACACCGCGGCATGGGTCAGGTAAAGCCCATGCTTCCACTTATGGAACCCGGACATCACTAAAAACACGCCGATGAACACAAGGTACTGGACATGTGTTGCCGTCGCATGGGAGAGCGACGACTGGATGGTCCACAAGTGCACAAGTTGATAGAGATAGAACAGGAAGACCAGTTGGCCAAAGATCAAACTCCGGTCCAACAAAATTAGCTTCCCGTCCAACCTAGCGGGCGGAAACCGGTACAACGAATGATAGATCCAAAGCAGCGAGCCAAGGAAAACTAGCCAAACGCCATGCTCCAGTGAAATGAATTCCTGCAATGGCAGCATCCCCAAAATGGTCAGCGCGACCCAGCCGTACACGAGCGATCCTGTCACCACCGTGCGCAACGTACGGAACCGCAATCCGACCCAGATACCAATTGCACCGTTCACCAAGAGCAGCATCAGGCGCACCGGGTATTGCTCCATGCGGAATGACAGGATGAACACGCTCACCGCGAAGACCGCGACAGCGGACAATACCCCTTGCAGCAAATCGTCTTGTTTACGGAACATCATGCCGGCCAGAACGATATACAGCAATGCCAGCAATCCATAGACCGCCACTTCCTCGGTGTGAGGCAGCAGTTTGATCCAGCCGATGGAAAAGACGAAATTCGTATAAAGAAGCGCTTCGGTAAAGACATGCCGGGAAACTCTACCACGGACATAAAAGGATAGGAGAGCCAAATGTTGAATCATGACCGTACCGACGAGAATCGTTTCATCTCCATATGTCCCATCCAGGATGCCATAAATCAACAGCGTCAAATGGAACAACAGGAAAGTCACATAAAAGGTATACTTATGCTTCTGACTCAGCGAAACGTAGAACAATGACAGGAACAGCAACAAGATATACAAACAAAATTGGACGGCGGTCGCACCTTCCCCCTCCAGCAGGAACGGCAACAGGAACCCAGCGAGCGCGGAAAAGATTGTTAAAGTCTCAGAACGCATCTTCTGCGACATCCACAAACCCGCAGCAATATAGGCGACGCCGACAACGAACGCGACGGCGAACGAGAAATAGCCATAGAGATGATGTGCCGCAAACGTCGTCAAGATGCCAAGCGCCAGAAAGCCGCCGAGCAGCGTTAAACCAAACCCTGTTTTCCCGTTCCGGATGAACCGCATCCCTAAGTAATAGAGAAGGACCGTACCGCCATACCCGAGCGCTATGCGCACCGGATTGGTGATGACCCCGTAGTCCATGCCTACTTTCAATCCCCATAGCAGGCCGAGCAGCAGGATGAACATGAACACTCGCGGCAGCCAGATGCCAAGCGCCTGTTCCAAATTGAATTCCGGCTTTGGCTTGGGTTCGGGCTTCGGGCGCCTTGGCTGATCCGGTTCTGCGGGCTCCTTCGGACGAATCGTCCGGAAGCCGGTTTTCGGGATGGGCTTCGGAATTTCTGCCGGCTGCGATGGGGTTGCCGGTCGTGCGGGAGCCAAGGATGCTTGCGAACGAAGGCCCGCCAGCTCCTGCTTAAGCGATGCCACTTCCGCTTCCAAATGGGCTACCCGCTCCACTACCGATTGCATGTCGTCCTGCATGGCATTCCCCCCTTTTTTCATAAGATTGTAACATAATATTCCAAAACGATTATAAAAAGAGCAACTGTCTCCCTGGACAACCGCTCTTTCACGCCAGCAGCCGGAGCGCCAACCCTCTCCACAGGCCGTTTGGCAACGGCTGACGCTCTTCGTTCCCTCTCATTCGCTGCAGATAGGTCCGCAATTCCCCTTCGTACTTCTTCCGCAAGCGAGGCAACCGGGCAAAATGCCGGGGTTGCACGAAATGCGGTTCCCATGAAAACAACGGGACACCGCCTTCGTTCATAATAGTGGCGACAAATTGGGAACAGAAAAATGCGTTCTCTCGCTGAATTTCTTTTTTCAGGGCTACAGCAAATAAGCCGATAAAATTATAGCGATACTGATTCGAATTTTTTTCGAACCGGCCAATTGCACCCCGAATCTCTTCAAATTGTTTCGGAGTCACCGTACAGCTATAAACCGCACAATCCGCCCGTCCGAAAATGCCGGAAACTGCGTTCTCCTTCACAAATCCTCCGACGAACGGGTTATAACGCCGCTTCCGCCCGAAGCTATACATATCGCGCAGTTCCGCATCGAACGCGACCGACACATGATTCAATCTCTCCTTCGTATACAAAGCAATTCCCCTAGACAACAACGTCCCTGTATCAGTGAGCACAATATAAATCGTCTTTTCCATAACGTCCACCCTCTGCCAATCTCTTAATTTCCAGTATGCTCGGTTCGACCATCCATCGGAACCGACTGTAGTTGGAAATGGATTCGGACTCCAGACGTAGACGGCATGCACGACATGATTTCGACTCTATCTAACTAAACGTTTCTAACCGGGAAACGTTTCATTTTAAATAAATTTCTTCCAAATTGCAGATGCGAGAGTTGGGAATACCCGGCGCTGCGTGTGAAAGGCGAAATCAACTTCCAAGAAATTAAAAAATGCGACAGGATTTTGGACGGTCTTGTCCACAGTTTATCCACAAGTTACCCACAACACATAGTATACCCAAAGCTAGCCAACAATCTTATTATTTTTTACTATGATGAAATCCCCTATATGAATAGATTGGCTGGAGGCAGAAAAGCTATGCAGCATGAGCTATGAAGGTTCATTTTCAAAGAACGGTATCGATTATTCTTTAAGTAAAAAACCAAGAATTATTACACAATATGTATTGCCGAAAGAAAAATTAAGGGTTTGTGGGTAATGTGGGTAACGTGGATAAGATGGGTAGAAAACGACCAGTGACGTTTTATCAGAACTTTAAAGCTGCTATTTTTGACAAGTACGGAAATAGAAACTAAAAATAGTCAGCCAATTATATGGAGTCAATAGTAGTTTGAGTTGCTAGGCGATCTGGTCCTTCCCATAATTCGAGGGGCTTGACGAGACCCTTGGCTATCTGGCACTACTTTTCACTCTCCGAGTCATCAAACAAAAAACCGCCGCTTTACGCCAGGGCTATTATGTCGGGATGTTTAAAAACCGTGTGGAAGGAATTGGTTTGAGCTTTATCAGGATGAGGAGTGATTGAAGATAAGAAAAGCGCCAGGCTTTGGATACCTGACGCTCCTTTACTTCAGCAATTCCGAAACTTCGGCTCTCTCTTCTCCAAAAATGCCGCGACGCCCTCTTTCTTATCTTCCGTTTCGAAGCATTCGCCGAAGCGCTCAGCTTCGCGATTATAGCCTTCGAAGTGGGTGCCGAACAGTCCGGTGTTCATAGCGTCCATGGCGTGGTGGATGGCGATGCGGCTATTTTTCGCAATAGCTTCCGCCCATTGCATTCCTGCTCCGAGCAGCTCTTCCACTTCGACGACCCGGTCAATGATGCCTAATGCTTCCGCTTGTTCAGCGCGGATCCGCTCCCCTGATAATATATAATACCGTGCTTTTCCGATTCCGATGAGTTTGGGCAGCCGTTGGGTACCGCCTGCTCCTGGAATGATACCCAGCGTGATTTCCGGGAATCCGTATTGGCTGTTGGAACTACCGATCCGCATATGACAAGCTAATGCCAGTTCCAAGCCTCCGCCCAGACAAGCTCCCTCGATTAGCGCGATAACCGGCTTTTTGAAAAACTCAATGCGGTTCATCAAATGATGCCCTATATACGATACGCGACTCGCTTCAGCTTTTGTCTCGATTTCGTGAAATTCCTTTAGTTCCGCTCCCGCCATAAAATGGCCATTGGCGCCGCGTAATAAGACCACTTTGACATCATCCGCTTTTTCCACCTGATCGAGCGCCAGATTTAACGATGCCATCGTCGGATTGCTGATCGTATTGACCGGCGGATTTTCAATTGTCAGGATGGCCACTTCATTCTTGATTTCGATGTCTACAATATCAATTGTTTTCATTAAATTCTCCCCCTATACTCTCTCAACGATGACCGCGCCGCCGATGCCACCCCCGACACACAACGTGGCGATACCGCGTTTTTTTTCAAAGTGTTCCAAACCGTTCAGTAAAGTGACGATCAGACGCAGGCCGGTCGCTCCGACGGGATGCCCCAACGCGATGGCCCCACCGAAAGGATTCACTTTTTCCAGATCAAGCTCCAACTGCTTCACACAAGCAAGCGCTTGTGCAGCAAACGCCTCATTCAGTTCGACGAGGTCAATGTCTTCCATCGTTAAGCCTGCCTTTTCCAAAACTTTCGGCACGGCATAAGCTGGTCCCAAGCCCATCCGTTTCGGATCAACCCCGACTGAAGCGTTCGCCACAATCCGGGCAATCGGCTTGACCCCAAGTTCATCTGCTTTTTCCCTGGACATGATCAGCATAGCCGCGGCTCCGTCATTTAGTCCGCACGCATTGCCAGCAGTGATCGTTCCGTCCTTTTTGAAAGCCGTCCGCAAAGAGGAAAGCACTTCAAGGGATGTTCGTTCATTTGGCCCTTGGTCTTCTTCCAACGTCACAGTTTCTTTTCGCTTTGTCGCAGTAACAGGAACAATTTCTTTTGCAAAAATGCCGTCCCGCTGCGCTTGCAATGCCCGCTCGTGACTACGAAGTGCAAAGGCGTCTTGCTCTTCCCGTGTAATGCCGTGTTCTTCCGCCACCACTTCCGCCGTTTCCCCCATCGTCATATCGACAAACGGGTCATGGAGCATTTCCACAATCTTATCGGTTACTTGATGGTGACCTAGCCGATAGCCAGACCGGGTCCCTTTTAATAAATGCGGGATTTGGCTCATATTTTCTGTACCAACGACGAGAATTGTTTCCGCATCTCCCGATTTGATCGCCTGGATGCCATTTACCAAGGCTTGCATGCCGGAAGCACAGTTTTGTCCAACTGTATGGGCCGAAATCTTTTCAGGGAACCCCAATTCCAAAGAGGCAATTCGACCGACATTCGAGAATGCGGAGGATTGATCTACATTTCCGACAATGATTTCGTCAATTGCTTCAGGTGGCACGTTGCTTTCTTCGACTACTGCTTTCATTACCGTTTTGGCCAATTCTTTGGTCGAGACATTTTCGTACATCCCATTAAACGTGCCGATCGCTGTTCGTTTGGCACTGACAATGACTACTTCTTTCATTGTTCTAACCCCCTTCAGGCTTTCACCAGTTGCGTCTTTAATATTTTTCCACTCAGTGTTTTCGGCATTTCATCAAGAACGTAATATTTCTTCGGGATTTTATAAGGAGCTAAATTCTTTCTACAAAACTTTTCAACATCCTCAAAATCAACCGAACCTTTGGAATCCTTCAATGTTACATAGGCAACAACTTGTTCCCCTTTAATCGCATCCGGTTCTCCGACCACGCCCACTTCAAGAAAACTGCCGTACTGATAGAGGACTTCCTCGATTTCCCGTGGATAGATTTTCAAACCGCCTTGGTTGATCATATCTTTTTTCCGATCAACGATATAAAAATACCCATCCTCGTCTTGATAACCAACGTCACCCGTATGGAACCACCCTCCACGCAATGCTTCTTTTGTAGCTTCCGGCCTATTCCAATACCCTTTCATGACATTCGGCCCTTGGACAACGACTTCCCCAATTTCACCCACAGGCACTTCTTGATCATTTTCATCAAAAATTTTGACCGATACCCCTTCAATCGCAGGACCGATTGATCCATGTTTAATCGGACCATCTGGACCGTGATTGCTAACGACAGGCGAACATTCGGTCAAGCCATAGCCTTCCAAGATGTCAAACCCGAATAATTCCTTCCATCGTTTGTGGACCGACACAGGCATGGACGCCGCACCCGTGAAAGCAATCCGTAAATTGAATTGATAGTTCTCGATATTTGGGTCATTTAACAGCATCGCATACATGGTCGGTGGACCAAAAAAATACGTAATTTGCTCCTTTTCCATCGTGTCCAATACAACTTTCGGGACGAATTTCTCCATGATGTAGCAACCTGCATTCGATAGGATCATCGTATTTAAGCAGTTCGTTTGTGCTGCTGCATGATAAAGAGGCGCGACAATCAATCCAATATCATCGGACGTACACTTTAAATGCTCACTATAGGTCTTAGCATTTCCGGCAAGTCCATCATGCGTTAACATTGCCCCTTTCGGATGACCTGTCGTTCCAGACGTATAGAGGATTTGACAGACAGCATTATCTTCAATATTCGCCTCGTATTCCCCGGATTGTTCGGTCATATATCTTCCAAAATTCAATTCTTCCGATTCATCATCGAGCACGACTATCTTTTTTACATTTTCTGAATGCTTGTTTACTGTTTCGATATTGTTTTTCGCCGATTGCTCACAAACATAGACGACCGGCTGGCAATCCTCCACTATAAAGCTCATTTCATTGGGAGTATAGAGAGGATTGATTGGCACGATGATGGCTCCGATTTTCATGGCGGCGTAATAACAATAGATGAATTCAAATCGGTTACCTACTTGAATGAGGATGCGTTCACCTTTTTCGACACCGAATGACAAAAATGCGTTCGCTGTCTGATTGATCTTCTTTTCCAATTCTTCATATGTAATTGTAGAATGCAGATTTTTTAAAGCAATTTTGTTGGGAGTAGAAATGGAAAACCTCGTAATCTCATTCATTACATTCATTATGATTCCTCCAATCAATTTAAATGAATACCAGTTCAAAAATTTCCTCTTAAAACTAATTTGACTAGTTTATACCTTTGTTTTACAATGTTCAATAAATGAATTTATATTCATAATTCTATTTCAAATCGATTAAATTGTCAAAATATTATTTAATTCTAGCTACTTTTATATCCTCAAGTGAATTTGTCCTCAATTAAATAAATTGGAGTGAGAGCTTATGAAAAAAAATGACAAGTATTATAGTATCTTGGAAGCTGCCAAGAAAGTATTTGCCCAAGAAGGCTATCATGGTGCCTCCATCTCAAAAATAGCTAAGGAAGCTGATATTGGTGACGGCACTGTTTATTTATATTTTAAAAACAAAGAAGATATTTTGATCCAATTATTCGACACGGCCATTTATCATCGTCATGTTCCGAAATCTGAGAGCTTAATCGAACCGCTTCAAGATCCACGGATTATGCTGTATGAATTAATCCGCAATCATTTTGACTTTTTTGGAGAAGACTATGACATGGCAAAAGTGGTTCAGATCGAATCACGGCAACCTACCGAATCATCAAGAAGCGTTGTCAAAAAAGGAACAAAACGCTATTTCCAATTACTGAGGAAAATTATAGAAAAAGGACAAGAAGAAGGTTTATTCCGAACGGATGTATCGACCTCTTCCTTACAAATACTTATCTTCGGCACATTGGATGAATTCGTAACAGCTTGGGTTCTATCGGAACATAAATATTCATTAATGCGCAAAGTGGAGGATGCCTATAAAATGCTCTTGCAATCCATCTATAACTTTTCCAACAACGAAAGAGAACAATGGCTTGCATCTCCCAGAAAAAATTGACCAAAAGAAGCGGCAAACACGCCGCTTCTTTTGGTCAGCCTGTTATTTTTGCACTTGCTTCTTCATATTCATAAAAACCTTTTCCCGTTTTCAAGCCTAGATGCCCTTTCCTCACTAGTTCCTTGAGAAACTCTCCCGGTCTATACGCTTCGTTTCCAGTTTCGGCATAGACATGCTCCATAAAGTACAGCAGCGTATCCAAGCCGATATAATCGGATAACTCCAGCGGCCCCATCGGATGTCCCATCGCCTTCTTCAATGCTGTATCAATATCCTCTTTCGTTGAAATCCCTTGTTCATAAGAAAGCATCGCTTCATTCAACATAGGCGTGATGATGCGATTGACGATAAAGCCAGGGACATCTTTTGCCAGCACTACGTTCTTTTCCAGGCTTTCAATAAAACTTGTTGCCGTTTTAATAGTTTCCTCTGAAGAATGTTTTCCTTGTATTAATTCCACGACAGGCATAATAGGCGCCGGATTAAAAAAATGTGTGCCAACCACTCGTTCCTTGTTCTTACAGCCGAGCGCAATATCTGTTATTGAAATACCTGAAGTATTGGAAGCCAGTATCGTATCAGAAGAAACAATGTCTTCCAATCGGTTAAATAAGGATTGTTTTACATCTAACTGTTCTGCAATCGCCTCAATTACAATTTCCGCACTCTCGATATCTTCCAATCGTCCCCCAATTATCAGACGTCCTTCTAAAAGTTGGAGCTCCTCTTGCCTATTTCTCTTTTCGGCCCACTTTTTTATTCGGTTCAATACATTGGAAGCCGCTAGTTTTAGCTGACTCTCATTGACATCATACAAGACGACAGAGTAGCCAGATTGAATACATACTTGGGCGATGCCGCTCCCCATCGCACCTGCGCCTACCACGGCGACCTGGGTGATTTCTTTGATCTTTTTCATACGAACCTCCGAAATTGTGAATTTATCTTGATGCTTATTCGTTCATCCACGAAAGACTTCCTTCGCAATAACCACTCGCTGAATCTCGCTCGTTCCTTCATAAATACGATTGATCCGTGAATCACGAAGCATTCTTTCGATTGGGAAATCCATCGTATAGCCGTAACCGCCAAATACTTGAAGCGATTCATTGATAATTGCATCCGCTTTTTCCGAAGCATAGGCTTTCACGATGGACCCTTCCAAGTTAAATGGTTTCTCTTCTTCCATCAGCCGGATGGCGCTTTCCAACATGGATTCGATAGCGAAAATCTCCATTTTCATTTCGGCAATTTTGTTCTGGATCGACTGGAAGCTCGCAATCGATTTTCCAAACTGCTGTCTCTCTTTGGCATACTCTACCGCCATTTCAAAAGCCCCTTTAGCCAAGCCAAGCGATTGAGCCGCAATTGACAACCGCCCATTCTGCATGACTCTCATCGCATACTTGAAGGCCTCTCCCACCTCACCGAGAACTTGAGAGGAAGGTACACGGACATTATCCAAGATGACATCACTTGTTTCCGAGCCCCGGATTCCCAACTTTTTCTCCACTTTCCCGATGGATAAACCCTCCGCCCCTTTTTCGACGATAAAAGCAGTGATTCCGCCGCGGGCTCCTTTTTCCATATCCGTTTTGGCAAACACGACGAAAACGTCTGCGGAAGGCGCATTTGTAATAAAGCACTTGCTTCCATTAATGATCCAATCGTCTCCATCCTTCTTCGCCATAGTCCGAATTCCCGCCGCATCTGATCCAGCTCCCGGCTCCGTCAAAGCGAAGGCGCCCAAATACTCCCCTTGAGCAAGCGGCGTTAAATACTTCCTTTTCTGTTCGTCTGTTCCTGCGACATAAATCGTATTCGATGCAATCGTTGTGTGTGCTCCGATAATCGCCGGAATCGAGCCTTCGATTTTCGCAAGCTCCTCCACCATCATGTAATACGCCCGCCACCCGAATCCGCTGCCTCCGTATTCTTCCGGAAAGGGAACGCCGAACATCCCCATTTCCTTCATCTCTTCCATCAAACCAGAAGGGACTTGATGATTTTCATCAATGGATGCTGCCACAGGAGCGATTTTCTCCTGCGCAAATCCTCGTATTGTACTAGAAAATATATCTAATTCCTCTTGGACTTCTTTCTCTTTTACCGCCATTTCCCCAACCCCTTACACAGTAATTTTGCCTAGTTCGTGTTTCACGATTTTACCAACCGAGTTTTTCGGCAAAGCATCTAAAAAGTATATTTTCACAGGGCATTTATAATTCGCCATTTTTTCTTTGCAGTACGTAATAATAGCCTCTTCGCTCAACTGATCACTTTCGTGAACACTGACATAAGCGACCACTTCTTCCCCGTATTTTTCATCAGGAATCCCGACGACTGCCGCCTCTTTAATAGAAGAAATTTCATAAAGAACTTCCTCGATCTGCTTCGGATAAATATTAATGCCGCCCCGAATAATGACATCCTTTTTTCTTCCGACGAGATAGAAATAGCCGTCTTCGTCTTCATACCCAATATCCCCGGTGTATAGCCAGCCATCCCGCAACGCTTCCTCCGTCGCCTTCGGGTTATTCAAATAACCCGCCATGACGACATCTCCCTTGACAATCAATTCTCCCCGCTCGCCCCGAGGGACTTCCCCTCCTTGTTCATCTACAACTTTCACTTGTTGGCCCGGAAGCGGGATGCCAATAGAGCCGATCTTTTGCGTGCCATGTAAAGGATTGGATGTCGAACAAGCCGCCGCTTCTGACAATCCCCAAGCTTCCAAAAATTGAAATGGATAGTTTTGTTGAAATCTATGAAATTCACTTTCTGTAAGGGGAGCTCCACCACATAAGCCGAATTTCAATGGGCTTAGATCATATTTCTGGATCTCTTCGGCAGGAAAATCAGCGAGTAGTTTATAAACAGTCGGCACACCTACTGTATAAGTAGGCTTGAACTGTTCGACATTTCGTAAAAACTCATTCGGATCGAAACGGTTTGTCAGCACCACACTTGCCCCAAGATAGATAGGCGCGCTTAGTGTAAAATGAATGGAATTGACATGGAATAACGGCAAAATTAAATACGAACGGTCACTCTCCTGTAAATGAAGGCTCTCGATCACACCGTGGATCATGCTCACAACATTCCGATGGGTCAATAAAACCCCTTTCGGCTTACCTGTCGTTCCAGACGTATAAATAATGAGTGCGACCGCTTCTTGATCGATCTCTTGCTCTGGTATTCCTTGACCTGTAAACAGGGATAAAAAACGAATTTCTCCCTCATTCACCGGTCCATCCAACAGAACTTGAACCGGATGGATTTCCATATTGCGCATAGCTTCCGCCGCTTTCTCTTTACATGAGTTTTCATAGAAAAAACATTTGGCGTTTGAGTTTTCCAGCTGATGCTTGATTTCATCAGGCTTCAAAGCAGGATTCATCGTTGTTATCGCCACGCCCAGTCGCCAGCACGCATATAACGTCCAAACAAATTCAATCCGATTGGAAGCTTGGATGGCCAAGACATCCCCTTGTTCGAGACGGAGAGACTTTTTCATCCCCTCCGCCAACTGCCCAATCTGCTGATCGAGTTCTTCATAAGAGAATGTTTTGTCTTTCTCGTATATTGCAATTTTGTGAGGATTTTTTCGTAATCCTTCCTTTAAAATGGTCGAAATCATACGTCCACCTCCCGAAAAACTCAATCCTACTTGCCCAAATATAATTGTTTAATTTCCTCATTTTGCCGCAGATCTTCTGCTTTTCCTTCCAGGGCAATCCGACCGTTTTCCAATACATACGCGTAATCGGAAATCTCCAATGCCATATGAGCATTCTGCTCCACTAACAGGATGGATGTCCCTTCCTTATTGATTGCCTGGATAATCTCAAAAATCTCTCGGACGATGATTGGTGCAATCCCAAGGGATGGTTCATCCAACAATAATACTTTCGGATTCCCCATCAGAGACCGGCCAATCGCTAACATCTGTTGTTCTCCACCACTCAAAGTACCCGCCTTTTGCTGAAGCCGCTCTTTCAGCCGCGGAAAATACGTGAACACTTTTTCCAGATTACGTTCATCCGTTTTCTTATCTTTCGATTGATACGCCCCGATTTTCAAGTTCTCCTCAACCGTTAGCAATGGAAACACACGGCGCCCTTCCGGACAATGAATGATCCCTTGTTTGACGATTTCATTGGAAGGTTTTCGAATGAAGGAAGACCCTTTCCATTCGAAATGACCTTGTTTCGGCTGGATCAGTCGGGAAATTGTTTTCAGTGTAGTCGATTTTCCAGCTCCATTTGCGCCGATTAGTGACACTATGGATCCTTCCTCCACTTGAATGGAAATTCCTTTCAACGCATGCACCTTTCCGTAATACGTATGAATATCAGTTAGCTTCAACAAGAGGCTCCACCTCCCCCAAATAGGCTTCGATGACAACCGGATCATTTTGCACTTCCTTCGGCAGCCCTTCCGCAATCTTTTGACCGAAATTGACAACAGTCAAATAATCCGACACTTTCATCACCAATGACATATCATGCTCGATCAATAAAACGGTATATCCCATCTCCTCTTTCAGACGGATGATCAATTCGCTGATTTGCTGCGTTTCAACAGGATTCATACCCGCAACCGGCTCATCCAACAGCAGCAGTTTCGGTTCCGCCATTATCGCGCGGCCGATATCGACCATCTTCTGATAACCGAAAGGGAGATCGGATACCTTTTCATGAGCAAGTTCCGTAATATCGAGCATTTCCATCACATCATATGCCTTATCCTTCGCTTCTTTTTCCGCTTTCCGGACAGAAGGCAAATGGACGGAAATGGAGAAAATATTGCGTTTCATCAAAGGATGCAATCCGGTTAATAGGTTTTCTAACACCGTCATTTCGGAAAACAACTCGACATTTTGGAAGCTTCGGGCAATGCCTTCCCGTACGACCTCATGCGGTTTCACTTTCAATAAATCTTTTTCATTGAAAAGGATACGGCCGCCTGTAGGTGTGTAGAAACGGCTAATGCAGTTGAACACGGTCGTTTTTCCCGCTCCGTTTGGCCCGATGATGGAATAAATACTGCCTTCCGGTACTGTGAACGACAGACGATCAACAGCAGTCAATCCCGCAAATTGGACAGTCACATTTTCAAAGGTTAACATCTCTCGCCACCCCTTTCACAGACGCGGAAGCCGATGCAGGCTCACTCGGCTCTTGTTTACTATGTGGTTTTTTCGCAAAATCAAAGAGGGACACGATCCCTTTCGGACGGAAAAACAGCACGAGCACGACCGCCAAACCAATGACAATATTCGTAATCCCGACGAACGCATTCGTGAAATGCGGAATAATCGTAAAGAGCACGGCACCAATAATGGCACCTGGAATGGAAGCCATCCCGCCGACCACAATCATGGCTAGTAACATCAGCGATGTCACGATGCTAAAATCATCCGGACTGACAAACCCAATCCAATACGCATATAACCCGCCCGCGATGCCAGTGAAGAAGGCGCTGATGACAAACATCATCGTTTTATTAAACGCGATATGGATACCGTTTGCCTGCGCAGCCACTTCACTGTCACGGATGGCAACAAACGCCCTGCCCAATCCGCTTTTCACAATATTATTCATGACCCAGATAATTAGGAGGGTTATGAGGACGACGACGTAGAAAAACTGAATGTCAGAAGAGAGGAAGGCGGGCCGGGTAACCGAGAGTCCCGAATAACCATTCGTCACGGTATCCCAATTCAATACAATTTGTGGAACGGATAGCCCGAACCCGAGTGTCGCTACCGCCAAAAAGTGGCCACTCAACCGGACGGCCGGCAAGCCAATCACCAAACCGATTACGCCTGTCACCACTCCAGAAAGTGGGAGCAATAGCCAGATCGGCAAATTATATTTCCCCGCTAAAATGGCGACCGTATATCCTCCGATTACGAGGAAAGCTGCATTTCCGACGGAGATCTGTCCACCGAAACCGACAAGCAGGTTCAAAGCCATCGCCGCGATGACATACACACAGGCCAGAACGAAGAGTGTCATGAAATAACCCGAATTCCCGACCAGCATCGGAAATGCCAGGGCAAATAAAATCAACAGGCCGACCCACGCTTTTTTATTCCCAAGAAGTTGTTTCATTGTTCATCACACCTTCTTCACCATTTTTTCTCCGCCGAATAGGCCTTGTGGACGAATGTAAAGCACTGCCACAATCAACAGGAAGGTATACACCATTTTCATTTCTGGAGCGCCATAGTAGCTGACCAGATTCTCAAAAACTCCGACAATCAATCCTCCAATTAATGCGCCAGGCAAACTGACAAACCCGCCAAGTACCGCGGCTGCAAAAGCCATCACCAAAACTGTGAACATCATATTGATATTCAGGAAAGTGATAGGCGCGGTCATCATACCGGCCACTCCACCAAGGATAGCTCCGATTGCCCAAATGGACAGAAAGACCGTTGACACTTTCACCCCCATCAGTTCGGCTGCTGTAATATCCTGTGATGAGGCCCGCATCGCCAACCCCACTTTGCTATATTTGAAGAAAAAGTAGAACAGCAACATCAAAACAGCAGTCAATCCAACAACAAATAACTCATTTGGCGTTACAAAAACCGAGCCAATCTGAAAAGGAGCCCCTTGCACAGCTTCCGGATAACTCGTCGGATGATGCCCCCAGATTAATCCGGCAACCCCGTTCAGAATGAGAAACAACCCCAGCGTCATCACCATCTGGAAAATATGGGATTGGTTCTGAATCCGCTTCATGAACACTTGATAAATGACAATACCGAGTATCGCGGCAAAGGCGAGTGCAAGGAAAAAGGAGACCAGATACGGCAAATTCAGGCTGGATAGAAACAGGAAACTGACAAATGTCGTGATCATCGCCATCTCCCCTTGCGCAAAATTCACTACGCCGGTCGTTTTATAAATGAGCACCATCCCTAATCCTGCCAGACCATACACACAGCCGAAGATCAATCCACTGATAATAATTTGCATTTTGCGTCCCACCTTTTCGCGTTCAAATTCAATTACATCTTTACATCATGACGTCCTCACTCAACCGATATATACCAAATCAACTTACCCAACTTGTAGAAAAAGAAGAAGAGACTCGACGCCTTTTCTTCTTTTCTCTTTTAATCCGAAGTAACTTCACCCGTTTTCGGATCGACTGTCATAATGACAGAAGTAGATTCGATTTTTCCGTCTTTCGCTTCAGTCAAATACAACGATGTGACGCCATAGTGATTTTCCTCGGAAAATGAAACACCTGCGTAAATGGAATCTTTCCAGTTGTCAAATGTATAGAAGGTTTCCAAAAAGCTTGGCCAGTCTAAGTTATCCTCGGCCCGTTTCAAGCCCTCAACGAACACTTCCGCACTTCCCCAGCCCGATTGACTTACACCAACCAACGGCTCTTTCGGATGATCGGACCCGAATCGTTCAACAAACAACTTCAAACTGTCGCTTTCATCTCCTCCACCCGGAATCGGAATCGTAGCAGCTGAAATCGTTCCATTCCAAACATCTTCTCCCGCAAGTTCAAAGAGATTCGAGTCATTACCGCCTACAGACGCAACAATATACGTAATATCATTTGCCCCGATCCGATAAAGAGCCTTTTTAAAGTTAGCTGCCGGATTCGGTGTACTCAATACAATGACAGCATCCGGTTTTGCATTTTGAATCTTTTGAGCTTGCGAACTGAACTCTACATCCGTTTGCAAGAAATTCACTTCTTCTACAATTTCTACATCCGCATAATTACCGATTGCTTCTTTGATCGCTTCATATCCTTCTTTTCCTAGATCATCATTCTGATAGGCGATGGCAATCGTTTTGGCATCCGCTTGATTGACCGCATAATCCAAAAGAAGTTTCGCTTCAATGGAGTAATTGATGACACTGCCACCCAATACGTTTGGAATCGGCGGATCCATCAATTGTTTATTTCCTGTCCCTGGCATAATGACAGGAATGCCTGTCTGCTTGTAATAATCCAAAACCGCTAAGTTGGCACTGGATCCTACGTTTCCAACCATTGCAAACACTTTATCCTGCTCCACAAGTCTTTTTACCATTTGAACGGTTTTCGCTGGTTCCCCTTGATTGTCATAGGCAACCAACTTCAACGTCCGTCCATTGACTCCCCCGTTTTCATTGATGTAATTGAAATAGGATTCAACCGCTTTCCGGCTCGAGTCATAAATGGCAGTAGCCCCGGTTTGCGGACCTACAAAACCAACAAGAATTTCACTATCCGTTACCCCTTGCGGTAAATCGCCCTTTCCTTCCGAAGCATCCGCACTGCTTGAAGTTCCCTCCGGCTCACCGTTACACGCGGCCAATAACATAATGATCATTAAACATAAGAAGCCTTTGATACCAATCTTCCGCCATTTTTTCCTATATCCTCGCTTATCCATTTTGCATTTCCTCCCTAAGATTTATTTTGGTTAAAAACTTTGTCCTTTCGGCCTCGCAATTCCATTTTTACACAAGAACCACCACCTCCATTTTAGAATATTGACGTTACATTCATTAAATTAAAACCGACCTTCCACAACTTTCTATACTCAATATCAGGAAACGCTTACATTTTTGTTCATAAATATAATTCAGCAAACCAAAATACTATTAATGAATGTGATTCACTATTTGTCCAGAAACTCCAAAACAAAAATAAATGAATCCATATTTATCAATGTTTATTAGCATTTTTAACAATGAACTAACCATCACTTTAAATGTATAGTAGTTTAATATTTGAATATTGTCAACAGTTATTTCAAACGAATTATTCGGTAATTGAATAGGATATCAATTATTTTCTGCATTTAATTAAAAAAAGGAGTGTTTTATTACCAAATTACAATTTACAAATATTACATAATGAATGAGTCATCATACTAAAACAAAAAAACAGAGGAACAATTCATTCCCCCGCTTGAAAGTATCGTTATTGATTTCGCTCCCCATGCACCCCCATCGCATCCCGCATCCACTCCGCCAATCCCTCCCCGAACTGATCAATATTCCTAGTGAATCGCTCATCAGCCACATACATTTCCCCTAACCCTTTGAACGCTTCCAAGGAATAGGAGCCAATTTTGTTGAGGAATGTATACCATTCGCCGATTGCTTCCTGCGCCTCGCTGGATTCGGGCTTGAGGTGACGGAGGTCTGCCAGTTTGATATAGATACGGTTCATCTCTGCCTCCAGCTCTTTTCCAAACTGGGCGACTTTTTTAGTCGATTCATCAACCGCTTGGTCTCCCCAGCGTTCCCTCGCCTCTTGTTCGTATGGATTATGACTGAAGTCAAACCCTTTAAATTTTTCTTCATTCGTCATTGTTCTTTCCCCCTTCTCGTGTTGGATGGTCTTTTCAATCGTTTCAATCATGATGTCCAGTTGCTTGCGCTTGGCAATCAGCATATCGAGCTGCAACTCGAACGCTTCCTTCCGGTCGAAAGTCGGACTGCCGAGCAGCTCTTTGATTTTTTTCAACGGGAAGCCGAGTTCCCGGAAAAACAGGATTTGCTGTAGTGTCGCCAAATTCGAATCCGAATACAGCCGATACCCCGCTTCAGTCACATCATCCGGCTTGAGCAATCCAATCTCATCGTAATGATGCAGCGTCCGCACACTCACCCCCGTCAGCTCTGCGACTTCTTTCACTTTCATCCCTCTGCCCCCCTTCCGTCTTTACTATAAAATATCACGTTAGGTGAGGGTCAATAGGGATCGGCAAATATATAACCTCACTACCTGTAAAACATATTTGACAACCTTCCCACATTTCATTACACTAAGGCTGTAAAATAGTTTTGACACCTAAGGGGGATGATCCGTGAAAAATTTGATCAAGGAATATCGGGAGCGCCAAGGATTGTCGCAAGGGAAGTTGGCGGATTTATGTGAGGTTAGCCGGCAAACGATCAATGCGATCGAGAATGACAAATACGACCCAAGTTTGCAGTTGGCATTTGATTTGGCGCGTACTTTGGGTGTTCGGGTAGATGAATTATTTTTGGATGAAGGGAAGGGAAAAAAATGAGCACAAAACGACTTGGTGGCCTTATTATCGGGACAGCCACGCTGGTTGTCATCATCTTCACTATCTATAAACTCTTTGCGGGAAAAGAAGTTGGGTACAATGAAATCATGACAATCGGTGTTTTACTAATGATGTACTTTTCAGCAATTACGTGGGGGACGAAAGAGGACAAGGATGGGATTCTGCAGGAGGAAGAATTGGGGCAGCGAATTACCGAGAAAAGCGCGAAAATCAGTTATTTCGTCTTACTCGTCTTCATTCTGATTGCCGTGGCCGCAGATCATTTTGTCAACGGGTCATCGAATATTTTTCTTCTGATCATTCTGGGACTTGCCATGTGCACATTGCCCTTTGTGGAATTTCTCATGGCAAGGAAATATCAATGAGGCGCTCTTCAAAAATCGTGGGGCTCTCCATCCTCAAAGAAAAATTATAAGAAAGGACAGATTGCCTAATGTGGAAAAGCTATATTCAATCCGTCACCAAAGGGTATCACTTCAAAGAACCTGCTCATCTCGCCGACATACAGCGCATTCAAAAGGAACTTCGCGTCGACTTACCTCAGGATTTACGGACGTTATTCAATGAAACCAACGGCGTATTTGATGAATTCAACTGTCCTCTTATCTGGTCTGTCGATCAAATCGTAAAAGATAACCTGTTCTTCCGGAATTCTGAGGATTACAAAGATATTTATATGCCTTTTGACCATCTCCTCTTTTTCTCAGATTCGGGTGCCGGCGATTTGTTTGGATACCCAATATTGAATGGACAAATTCAAAGAGACGATATTTTCGTCTGGGACCATGAGTCGGATAGCCGGACTTGGGTCGCTTCCTCGTTACAGGATTTTATTGAAGGATGGGCGAATGACAGGATTTCCATCTAGAGGCCAGCATCCCCCTCAAGATGCCGGTCTCGTCAGCTTCTTTTCGCCTTTTACTAATTTATCGATCACCTGGAGCATGAAGCGGATCCCTTTTTTATCGTGACGGAAATGATTGAAGCTGCCGATCACGTACGCATCCAATTGGGGATGATAAAACAGGAATGACCCTGTCGATCCGGCATTGCCCCAGACATTGTATTTCGCGGGCATCAAGATGGGAACTGTTTTGAAATTCATAACCCCATACCCATAGTCGATACCGACAAAGAACTTCGACCAGTCGCTTTTCATCTTGGCCAGCGTCTTTTCATTCACCAACTGATGATGGACCAGCGCTTTCATGAAGAGAAGCAGATCTTGCGTAGTGGAAACGATGCCGCCTCCTGCATATAAGAGACTCAAACTCGTATGATCGGTGATATCTTCATTCCGCATATACAATCGAGCCACCGGAAGTTCCGTTTCCACGACAGCATCCGAGAAAACGAGGTAGGTTTGGGTCATGCCGAGCGGCTGGAAAATCATCGTCTGCAAATTTTTCCCGAGGGACATTCCGGTTGCCTTTTCCACGATTAACCCAAGAAGATGGTAGCCTGTGTCGGAGTAATGAAACCCTTCACCAGGCGGAAAATGGGGTACAAAATGCTGTTTGGCCCATTCGATTACTTCCCGTGGTGTCCACTTGTGGGTAGGCTCCTCCAGTAGCATATCGATGATTGACTTTCCTTGTTTAGGCTGCTCTTCCACGAAATCATGCAGACCGGACGTATGGTTCAATAAATGCTTCACCCGGATATCCTCGGAATAATCGACCCTCTTATACACATGGAGGTCCTTCATCAAATCGGCATCGATATACTTGGAAATCGGGTCTTCGAAGGACAGCAAGCTCCGCTCCTCCAACATGCCGACCAACACAGCCGTGACTAGCTTGCTGACGCTCGCAATGTAATATGGTTGCCGGGGGTGATGGGTGTTTTCGCCTTCCGATACTTGTACGTCGATATCCAGTTTTTCCGAATGGACGAGCAAAGCGGAATTGTGGATTTTCGGGTCCTTTTTCACTCTTTTCTTGAAAAAATGTTCGATGGAAGCTTCCACCTGTTCTCTTGTCATCTACTCATCTCCTGTTTGATCGTTGCCCCCCCATTTCTCTTCATTATATTTCTCTGATAGAAAGCCATTCACCTCCCTGACAAATAATTTTTTATTCTTGGAACTTTCCTTTTACTCAAATCGTATATAAGCAAAAGGAGGAATTGGTATGCTATTAACCACTACTAACGTGCTGCAAGGAAAGACTGTTGAGACGTATCATGGCATCGTGTCGGGAGAGGCAATCATGGGTGCTAACATTGTCCGGGACATCTTCGCATCGGTGACCGATATCGTTGGCGGAAGAAGTGCTGCTTATGAAGATAAGCTGGCGGAAGGCCGGAAAATTGCTATGGACGAAATGGCCCAACGAGCGAAAGCTTTGGGTGCGAATGGGGTCATCGCAGTTGATCTGGATTTTGAAACGGTCCGGGAAGGCATGATGATGTGCATCGCAACAGGCACTGCGGTGACATATCGGGATGGAGAATGAGACGGAGATCTTGATTTGGGAATAAAACACCGAAACTGACGGATATACTTGCGAACTTGAAGAATATCCTGCCCAATTCAAAAAGGGGCTGTCCAGAAAGTGGATTTTCCGGTTAAACACGCAAAAAGCAAGGGCTCTGGTCGCTTTCCGCGGGCCAGCCGACGAGCCTCCTCCGGCTTACAGCCGTGCGGGGTCTCGTCGGCCGGCTTTCCCGCAGGAGTCTCCCGGCACCCTTGCTTTTTGCTAGTATCCAACTCTGTGCCTGGACTTTTTGGACAGCTCCTTTTCGTATTGATTTAACTCGTAGTAGCACCTTTCCAATGCGACACGTCTTCTTCAAGCGGGATCTGCTCGGCCCGCGCTTTGTTGGCGGCGATGAAGAAGATGGCCACCAGTGCGATAGAGATGACGGTTGCGCCGATATACGCCACGTTCATCGGCAAGCCGAATCCGATTTTCGCATTCAAGATGTACGTGGTCGTCGCCATGAGCATGAAAGTGCCCGGGATGAGCGCGACCCAGTAATTCTTCCCGGCAATGAAGAGATACATGGCCCCTACGAATAGTGCAATGACCGCGGTCGATTGGTTCGCCCAGGAGAAGTAGCGCCATAGGATATCAAAATCGATTCTTGTCAAAATGATTGAGATGACGAACATCGGAAGTGCAATCCAAAGACGGCTGACCAACTTCACTTGGGACGCTTTGAAGTAGTCGGCAATGATCATCCGCGCACTGCGGAATGCCGTATCGCCTGAAGTGATCGGCAAGATGATGACCCCGAGAATTGCCAATGTTCCGCCGACGGCTCCTAACATCATCGTGGAAGCTTCGCTGACGATCATCGCCGGACCGCCTGCTGCAAGTAGTTCATTCAACCCGACTGGGCCGTCGAAGAGGCTCATGCCTGCTGCCGCCCAGATCATCGCAATGATCGCTTCCGCAATCATCATGCCGTAGAAAATCTTCCGGCCTTGGCCTTCTTTTTGCGTTGTCCTTGAAATGATCGGTGATTGCGTTGCATGGAAACCGGACAGTGCCCCACATGAGATCGTCAAGAATAATAGCGGGAAGATCGGCAGTTTATCAGGATGCAAGTTCGCTAGCGTCAATTCCGGAATATCGGCTCCTGTCAAAATCATACCGCCGCCGACTCCGAGCGCACTGATGATAAGCAATGCACCGAAAATCGGGTAGAACCGACCGATGATCTTATCGATCGGCAGCAAGGTTGCGAGAATATAGTAAATGAAGATGGCAGCTATAATGATGCCCATCGCCGCCCAGCCATTCATCAAGTTATAGAGCAAGCCGGCTGGTGCTGAAACGAAAACCGTTCCGACCAATACCAATAAAAGAATCGCAAATGCGTTGACGACGTGCTTCATGAATTTCCCTAGGAATTTCCCTGCAAGCTCCGGCAAATGAGCACCGCGGTTGCGGATGGAAATCATGCCTGTCAAATAATCATGCACCGCCCCGGCAAAGATCGCGCCGACCACGATCCAGATGAACGCGACCGGGCCATAGAGCGCCCCCATGATCGGACCGAAGATGGGGCCGACCCCCGCGATGTTCAACAACTGGATCAATGAGTTTTTCGTCGTGCTCATCGGCACATAGTCCACACCATCGCCGCTCGTATAAGCCGGCGTGGCACGTTCCTCTTTCACGCCGAACATCTTCTCTATGAATTTGCCGTACGTAAAATAGCCGACGACCAGCAAGACGATACCGAAAAGAAATGTATACATAATTGCTCCCCCCTCTTTATGATAACGCTTTCAATCTTTCGTTTATTGTAAGGGAGAAAAGCGACGAAAAGACCCTTTTCGTCGCAACATGTAGAAATGATAGACTATTATGCAAAAATGGGGGACTGACATGCAAGGGCCTTATATTTCCAATCGCTGGCGCAAATCCTTCACATAATTCCGGCTGACAGACAGCTTTTCCGGGCGCCCTTCCAATTCCAGTTGATAGGCCCCATTGAACCAGGGCGTCAATCGGCTGACATAGTTCAAGTTGACCAAGTAGCTTTTGTGGATCCGGAAAAAGGGATATGAAGCGAGCCGACTTTCCAAGTCTTTCAATGAAATCCGCACGTCATAGTCCCGCCGCTCTGTAATGATTTTCGTCACCTTCTCTTCCCGGTACATATAGTAAATGTCCTGGATAAGAATATAGTCGATTTCCCCATCCATCTCCACCGCCAGTTTCCCGAGTTCGCTGGCCGCGTAACCCGACGATTGCGGGGCCAACCATTTTTCAATCCTACTGATCGTCTGTTGCAACTGGTCTTCATCATACGGTTTCAATAAATAATCCACTGCATTGATGCGGAAAGCTTCAGCCGCGAATTGCGGATAGGCGGTTGCAAATACGATGAGCGGCACTTTTTTTATTTCCTGAAGTGATTTCGCAACTTCCATGCCTCCCATCTTCGGCATTTCCACATCCAAGAACACGACATCCGGTTGCAGCTGCAACGTCTTCATAATGGCCGCTTCCCCCGTCTCCGCCTCCCCCACCACTTGGATGGCAGGGAACCGGCCGAGTAAAAAGGTCAATTCCTCCCGTGCATAGCGTTCATCATCGACGACCAACGTTCGAATTACACGCATCAGCCGGCCACCTCCTTTTTCGGAATGATAAAGCATACGGTCGTACATTTGCCAACATCGCTCTGGATTTGCAGGGCCGCCTGCTCGCCGAATGTCATGACAAGACGGCGGTTGACGTTAAACAAGCCCATCCCGGTTCCCGTAGCGGAAGCGATTAAATTGGATCCCAAATCGGCTAATCGCTCCGGCGGAATGCCTTGCCCATTGTCTTGCACGGCGATTTCAATGACGTCGCCCCGAGGCCGCATCTTAATATTCACAACACTGTTTTTCTCCATGTTTTTAATGCCATGCTTGATGGCATTTTCGACAATCGGCTGGAGTGTCAGCGGCGGAATCATTTCATCCAAAATCCGCTGGTCTATATCGTAGTGGATGGTCAATTTATCGACAAAGCGGGCCTCTTCAATCTTAAGGTAGGCCTCGACATGCAGAAGCTCCTGTTCCAATGTCACTTTTTCCGCGGTCGTCCCCTCCAAATTCTGCCTCAAGAAATAAGATAGCGACGTCAACAGTTTACGGGCTTGGTCCGGATCGGTCCGAATTAACGACACGATGATATTCATCGAGTTGAATAAAAAGTGAGGGCTGATCTGGGCTTGAAGCGTTTTGATCTCCGCATCTTTAGCCAATTGATGCAGCCGGTTCGCTTCGGCTATTTCAAGTTGATTGCTCAGCAGTGAACTGAGCCCTGAAATGAGCTCGACAGTCACATTGGTGATCGCCTTTTCTGATGGATAATATAATTTCAAGGTGCCGATCGTCTCACCGCCTTGTTCGAGCGGCGCAATCACTGCCGCGCCTAGCGGACAGTCATGTTGGATGCAATGGATGGCGCCTTCATCCACAACGACAAGCTGCCCTTTTTGGAGAACTTCTTTTGTAATATGGGTTTGGATGGAGCTATTTGCTTGATGATGGTCACTGGCTTCCCCGACATGCGCGAGGATTTCCGTTGTATTCGTCATCGCAACTGCGCTCGGCTGCAGCTCGCGGTATAAAATAGTACAAACTGCTTGTGCTGTCGTGTTGCTCATCCCTTGACGCAAATGACCGAGGGTTTGATCGGCGATGCGTAATGTCTTTTGTGCTTGCAAAGCGGTCGCCTTTTCCTGATCACTGATGACATTGTAGACGATGAGCAGGAAGATGGCCGTCCCAATGCCGTTCGCCAAAATCATCGGGATGCCGATCGTGTCCACTAAGACGAGAGCTTTCTCAAAAGGTTTGGATAAGAGAAGAATCACCCCCATCTGGAACGCTTCCGCCATCGCCCCGATTCCGAAAGCGGTCAACGGCTTCACATGCTTTCCTTTTTTATAAAAAGCACTGGCGATGTAGCCGGAGAGGATAGTCGATAATCCGCAGGAAATGGCCGTGAATCCGCCGAGCGACATCCGGTGCAATCCGGCAATCAGCCCCGCGCCCACTCCAAGCTTATAGCCGCCCAACAAACCGGCGACGACAACCCCGATGACACGTGAATTGGCAATCGCCTCGTCCACCGCCAGTTCCATGGCCACACTATTGAAATGCAGCGTCTCCGTGTTGAAGGCGACTCCAAAATACGTGCCGATAATGCCGAAGAAACCGAAGAAGAGGATGGCGGTCATTTCCTGCTTCCGGTTCAGCTTATCCTGGTGCACCATATTCTTGAAAAAGTCCAAACGCGTTAAGATGAACGCCACCGCAACAATCATACCGACGCGCTCCAACATGATAACCAGCAGATCCAGCATGGCGATTCCCCCTCTCCTGTCCGAAACTAGACGTGGATAAAGTATACTCCATGTTCACTGTTTACTTCATCTATCTTTCTTGATCATAGATATTTAAAAAGCCCCCAACAGGTTTTGTTGAGGCGCTCCCAGGTTGATTCATATTAAGATGTCGGAGAATCTATTCGGAAATCGGCACATATCCAGTCTTTTCTACGATTTCCTGTCCTTGTGCCGATACGATCCACTCCAGGAAGGATTCGATATGGGGATTATCACTTCCTGCCGTCACAGCGTAGAATTCATTGGTCAACGGATACTCTCTCGATCGGATCGATTCAACGGTCGGTTCCACGCCGTCCACTTGCAGCAATCGGATAGCATTGTTTTTCACCATTTGCGTGGAATAATAGCGGAACGTAAACCCGATGGCATTATTGTAGTTTTTGTAATCGGATACCTGATCGATGATTGTGCCCATCAACGACGCGATGTCTTCCACCGGCGGCTCCATGAGCGCGACATCCCCCATGAAATGTTGCAGGGCAGTCTGGCTTCCGCTATCATCCGGCCGTTGAAACGCGCGGATTGCCCTCTTCTTCCCGCCGACTTCTTTCCAGTTCGTGATTTTCCCGGAATAAATCCCTTTCAATTCATCCGTCGTCAAACCTTGCACCGGATTTCTCGCATTGACGAAAAAGACGAACGCCTCCCGTCCGATCGGCGTTAGCTTCAACTCTTTGCCCATCCGCTCGGCTTTTGCCAACTGCGCCTCGGAAGGGCCGAGTACAAAGATGATGTCCGCTCGACCATTGAGTAGATTGTCATAAGCTTCCCCGGTCCGGTTCGACATCACCTCGCTGCTGTATTGGTCATACTCCTTTTCAGGGTAGACTGCCTGCGCGAAAGCGGAGTAGATCGGATACAAGGCAGTCGCCCCGTCCAAGATTGGAAGGTTTTCTGCCAGTTTCAGTGTCGCTGGTTGATCGAGTGAGACTGCTTTTGTACCTTCTTGAAAAGGCGCATAATCGTATGTAGAAACATATCCGTCTTGGATGACCGGCCGGGTTTTATGATAAATTCCCGGTACAGCAATAGCGGTTGCCAGTACCACCGCAGCTAGCATGATGCGGTTTATGAGCTTTCTGTGACGGGTCGCCGGGAAAAAACTCATGACCATCAACGTCCCGACGATAAGATAGGAAACTACGATCAACGGCAACAGGGATTTCATTCCCATGAGGAAAATATACAGTCCGCCAATCAGAACAAATGGCAACAGAAATGCCATGACTACAACAACATACACAACGCTCCCGAATTTCCCCAAATCGATTCCCCCTTTCGTTGAAAGACGCTGGCAGATTTACCAGGGTTCCAAACAGCCCTTCTGTGTAGCTCCTATTCTAACAGGTGTGGTGAACAATCGATGGAATGGACACCTCCTGAAATTCCCCAACTCTGTTCCTATCAATAGAGTGAAACGAGACAACAATATATCTTCTGAAAATTTTTAATTTAAAGTTGAAACGTACGTTCGTATTTGATATAGTAGATTCAGTAGTTTGAGAAAGGGGTTTGCAGATTGGGTACCTATTACAGTGTCGGAATTATAACCAAGTTCAGTGCCAATTCCCATGATAATCTTTCTTTGAAGGAATGGAATGAAGTGCTAGGCCCGCGCCTCGATTTGGATCTGTTCGAAATAACCATGGAGGAGAACGAAATAAGCGGAAAAATAAAAAAAGATGTATTCAGCGAAAACATCATCGATTTCTATGATTTGCTGAGAGAAATAAGCGGACCGAATTACAATGGCAATCTCGACTATTACGAAAAAGAATACGGGGCCGATCTGGAGCAATACCAATCCGGTTATGAAACGCTATGGACCAAAAACGCAGCCAATAACCGCAAGATTGCCGTCAATACGGAATTTGCCCTTCTTTACATTGAAGGCAAAGTCCTAGTAGAAGAATTTGAAACTGATCCACAACTGATAAATTGGTTGTTCAGGAACAGCAGAATTCCCAATAAGCTTGCCGGGGCTGTTATCAGTTCTATTGTTTGAATATGAAGAAAACAGGCTTTCCTAACCGGGCAGCCTGTTCTCCTTCCATCCCTATTGACCTGATTCTGAATCACCCCAAAATATCACAGACGCGCCCAACCTGTCCGTCTTGCAACCGCACTTTAATGCCATGCGGGTGGAAGCTGGAGTTGGTCAATAAATCTTTTACAACGCCTTCCGTCTTCACTCCGGTACGCTGGTCCTTCTTCAAAATGACCGCGACTCTCAAACCCGGCTTCACATCCGCCCGATTCCGTCCATCCATTACAAGGTCCCCTCTCTCTTCCTGAAAATGCTTTGCACGACATGGGCCGTACCGGTATGGAGCTTGCGATGCACAAACACCTTTCCTCCTTTGCACACCGTATATAAAAAGCAAGCATAATCCTTAACCTTCCTCCTTCAATTGTATACCCTCCATGCAGCATGGGGCAATTTTCTGATAACGAATGCTATACTTGGAGTATCAAGCAATGGAGGAATGATAAAAATGAGACTGACTGTATATTTGGCCGGGGAAATCCATTCGTCGTGGCGCGAAGAAGTGAAACAGAAGAGCGCCGCCTTGAATTTGCCGATCGACTTTGTCGGACCGATGGAAGATCATGACCGTTCCGATAACATCGGAGAGGACATACTGGGCAAGCAGCCGAATGCGATCTTCAAAGATGCAGCGGCCTCCAGTTTCAATAATTTACGGACCGAGCTATTGATGAAAAAAGCCGATCTTGTCATTGCGCTCTTCGGTGAAAAGTACAAGCAATGGAACACAGCTATGGACGCAAGCACGGCCGTCGCACTCGGGAAGCCTTTGATCCTTATCCGTCCAGAGGCCCATCACCACGCATTGAAAGAGATCTCCCGCAAAGCGCATGCCACGTTGGAAAACGTTGACCAGGCTATTAAAGCACTGCATTATATTTTCGAATGAACGATTGGACCTTGCTGAGGCATCAGCAAGGTTTTTTATTTACACAACCTTTACATCTCATTCATATCCACTCAATATTTGTCCCTTACGATTTGAAGTGTAATGAAAATGAGTTGAGGGGGATTACAACAGATGAAGAAGACGACAGTACTTGCATCGCTCGGACTAGCCTGCTCGCTATTTTTGGCTGCCTGTAACGGAGGGGACGGAAACACAGCCGCCCAAACGTCAGAAGGGAACGCACTGAGCGGAAAAGTCGCGGGTGACGGATCGTCGACAGTCGCACCGATCATGGAAGCAATCGTGGAAGAATACGCTCAAGTGGAAAAAGACGTATTGGTTTCAGTCGGCGTATCGGGAACTGGCGGCGGATTTGAAAAATTCATCGCAGGAGAGACGGACTTCTCCAATGCCTCCCGTCCCATCAAAGATGAGGAAAAAGAAAAGTTGGAAGAAGCCGGAATCGATTACTCGGAATTGCCAATCGCATATGACGGCCTGACCGTCGTTGTGAATAAAGAGAACAACTGGATCGACTCCTTGACGGTGGAAGACCTGAAGAACATCTGGGTCGAAGACGGCACAACCAAAAAGTGGTCAGACCTTGACCCGAGCTGGCCGGATGAAGAAATTGTCTTCTACGCACCGGGTACAGACTCTGGAACCTACGACTATTTCAATGAAGTCGTCCTGGAAGATGGCGACCTCGTCAAAGCTGCCACACTTTCTGAAGATGACAATGTCCTCGTGACAGGAATCAAAGGCGATGTCAACGCAATCGGATTCTTCGGCTACGCGTACTATGAAGCAAACAAAGATACATTGAAAGCTGTCCTGATCGACGGAGTGGAACCGAACTCGGAAACGATCGAATCCGGTGAATACACACCATTCTCCCGCCCGCTTTTCGTCTACGTGAATAATGACTCTGTCAAAAATAAAGATGAAGTACGTAACTTCATGGAGTTTGTCATCGACAACTCAGCTGATATGGCCAAAGCGGTCGGCTACGTCCAACTGCCGGAAGAAGAATATAAAAAGACACGCGACGCATTGGACGCTGTTAAATAAACAGCCCCACCCAGGCTGCTCCAGCTTCATCGAGCAGCTTTCTTTATTCGGGGGAGGCTTCTAACTGAAGTTTGGCATCGGCTATGAAACATTTCAGAGGAACCGAGCAACGTCCGAGGCCTACCTCGAAACGTTTTCAAAGAACCACCCAACATCCGAAGCCAACTTCGAAACGTTTCAGGTACCTCACAACGTTTATAGATTAGTTCTAAACGTTTCTGAAGTACCTGGCAACATCCGAGGCCTACCTCGAAACGTTTTCAAAGAACCTAACAACATCCGAAGCCAACTTCGAAACATTTCAGGTACCTCACAACGTTTATAGACTAGTTCTAAACATTTCAAAAGAACCTGGCAACGTCCGAGTACAACCTCGAAACGTTTTCAAAGAACCTAACAACATCCGAAGCCAACTTCGAAACATTTCAGGTACCTCACAACGTTTATAGACTAGTTCTAAACATTTCAAAAGAACCTGGCAACGTCCGAGTACAACCTCGAAACGTTTTCAAAGAACCACCCAACATTCAACGCCAACTTCGAAACATCAATGGCCATGCCATTTTAAAAAATCACCCTAAAGGAGTGCTCGTGTTGACTGCGATTCAACCGGTTGAGAAGACCAGGACCCGTGACCTCATTGCCGCGGCGAAAAAGAGGGAGACGTTCGGGAAACTCGTGCCGCATCTCTTGCTGGCGGTCACGTGCGTCACGATCCTGGCGACGTTCGGCATTGTGTTTACCTTATTGAAAGAGACCCTCACGTTTTTCGGCCAAGTGAAAGTGGTGGATTTCCTGTTCGGCACCGAATGGGCACCCTTTTCCAATGCAGCACCGGCATTCGGTGTCCTGCCACTTGTTGTCGGCACGCTGAAAATCGCTGGCGTGGCCTTGCTCGTCAGCGTTCCGGCCGGTTTGGCTTGTGCCTTGTTCCTAAGTGAATACGCCTCGCCCGCCGTCAAGAAATTCATCAAACCAATCATTGAATTGCTCGCAGGGATTCCGACAATCGTCTACGGCTTCTTCGCCCTGACATTTGTCACGCCTTGGTTACAGTCTTTCATTCCCGCCTTGAAACTGTTTAACGCGCTAAGTGCCGGAATCGTCGTCGGCATTATGATCCTGCCGATGATCGTTTCGCTGTCGGAAGATGCGCTGTCGGCGGTGCCCGCTTCCTTCCGTGAAGGTGCGTATGGGCTTGGGGCCACTAAATTCGAGACGGCCGTCAAAGTCGTCTTTCCGGCCGCCATTTCGGGAATCGCCGCCTCTATCATTTTGGCAGCTTCCCGCGCCATTGGAGAAACGATGATCGTCTCGCTCGCCGCCGGCTCGACGCCCGCATTCGATCTGGACTTGACCGGTTCCATCCAGACGATGACTTCTTATATCGTCCAAGTGGCCACGGGGGACGCCGGCTATGGCACAACCATCTACTATTCCATATATGCGGTCGGCTTCACCTTGTTCCTTTTCACGTTCGCCATGAACCGGATCGCTTTATTCATTAAGACCAAATTCAGGGAGGAGTATTGATATGGTACGTGTTCTTCCATCGAAGACCAACCGGCGGCTCGCGAAGGATTCTGCCGTGAAGTGGCTGTTCAGTGCAGCAGCTGTCCTTTTGCTCGCCATCATCGCCTTCCTCTTTTACGGAATCGCGGCAGATGGCGTCGGGCGGTTGAACCTTTCGTTCTTCTCGAATTTCGGATCCCGCTTCCCCGAGCAGGCCGGTATCAAAGCGGCGCTCGTCGGCACTTTGGCCCTTATGGCGGTCGTCATTCCGGTCTCTCTGTTCATAGGTCTCTGTTCCGCCATTTATCTCGAAGAGTATGCGCCGAAGAACAGATGGACTGCCTTTATCGAGATGAACATCAGCAACCTTGCCGGCGTTCCGTCCGTCGTCTTCGGATTGCTCGGACTGACGGTTTTCGTCCGCTCATTTTCGCTCAGCAACAGCATACTCGCCGCCGGATTGACGATGAGTCTGCTAATCTTGCCGATCATCATCGTCGCATCGCAAGAAGCGATCCGCTCTGTCCCGGACGCCCTGCGGGAAGCGTCATACGGAATGGGGGCAACGAAATGGCAGACGATTGTGCATGTTGTCCTGCCATCCGCCATCGGCTCGATTTTGACAGGCAGCATCTTATCGTTCTCGCGCGCTATCGGAGAAACGGCGCCGCTCATCGTCCTTGGCATTCCGGTCATCGTCCACTTTCTACCGACCGGGCCACTGAGCACGTTCACTGCCTTGCCGATGCAAATTTACGATTGGGCTAAGCGACCGCAGCCTGAATTTGCCGACGCCGCTTCTGCCGGCATCATCGTGTTGCTCGTCATTCTCGTCTCCATGAATGCAGTTGCCATTTATTTTCGAAACAGATCAGAAAAAAAGCTCCAAAACCGATAGGAGGAACCTCCCGATGACTTTATTGAGAGACCGACAAGAAGAGAAACAGCTTCGCGTGGTGAAAAACACCAACTGGCAAAAGCCTGTCTATGAAACAAACGGCCTGAACGTCTGGTATGGCACGTCCCATGCGTTGAAAAATATCGATTTAACCATCAATGAAAAAGAAGTGACCGCCATTATTGGGCCTTCTGGCTGCGGAAAATCCACTTACTTGAAAACGTTGAACCGGATGGTCGAGAACGCGTCGGATGTGACGATATCTGGAAATATCACTTTGATGGGCAATAATATTCTCGGCAAGGCGATGCCCGTCGAAGAGTTGCGTTCGAAAGTCGGAATGGTCTTCCAAAAACCGAATCCCTTTCCGAAGTCGATCTATGAAAATGTGGCGTTCGGTCCGAAAATCCATGGCATCCGTAACAAATCCGTGCTGGATTCCATTGTCGAAGACAGTTTACGGAAAGCGGCTCTATGGGACGAAGTGAAGGACCGTCTCCATAAGAGTGCATACAGTCTTTCCGGCGGCCAACAGCAACGGCTGTGCATTGCCCGCTGTCTCGCAATTGACCCTGAAGTGATCTTGATGGATGAACCGACATCGGCCCTAGACCCTGTCTCCACCCATAAAGTTGAAGAATTGATCAATTCAATTAAAAACGATGTCACAGTTGCCATCGTGACTCATAATATGCAGCAAGCGGCCCGCATCTCCGACCGAACCGCATTCTTCCTGAATGGGGAAATCGTCGAATGCGACCGTACCACTACCCTCTTCAGCACACCTACCGATGAACGGACCGATGATTATATTAATGGCCGATTCGGTTGAATCAACCATAGAAAGTTATCCGCCCCACAAGAAGCGGATAACTTTTTTTATGTCCTCATGGTAGAATAGTAGACAACTAGAAGGGATTTCAAAAAGAAATGAGGACATTTTATGAGTAAAGGCGGGTTGCGGAGAAAATATCAACGCTCCACGTTGTTCTTGCTGATCATTTTGGCACCCATCATCTTCGGAACTTATTTATTTCTCCATCACGAGTGGGAAGACCTGGCTGCCAAACGACAAATTACCTATGAGAAGGCAATGGCAATGGAGGAGCTTGCCCGTTCTGTCCACGGCCTTTTTTTGAGGGCGCGGGGATATTACGCCTTCCAAATAGACGCCGAACTGGATGCCGCTTATGCGGAAATGGAAAACGTCCGACAAGCGATCGATCACTTACGGGCTAGCCAATTAAATGAAGAAGAACGGGATTTGATTGACGAAATTGAGGGGTTTCTCACCCACTACGAGGAAGTCACCCTTCCTTACGGCATTTCCCTTGTCCAAGCAAATGATTATGAAGGATTGCGGAAACTTTCCATTGGCGGCACGAATGATACCGTCAATAAGTTCATCGACTACTCGGAAAAATATAAGGAAAACCTCAATGACGGCCTTCTCAGCATGTTCGGAAAACTGACCAAGCAATTGAACCTGTTCTATCTCTACATCTTGCTTGGCGGGACGGTGCTGCTGCTCGCCATCCTCTGGGTCATCCGGCGGGTCATCATTGACATCATCCGACCGATTGAACAGATGAAGTGGGCAGCCGACCGGTATCAGGACGGACACGATTTCCAATTCAACCCAATCGAGCGGACAGATGAAATTGGCGCGCTTTCCGATTCATTCGCCCGGATGATCCATACGATCCATACGAAGGAAGATGAGTTGACGGCCCAAAACGAAGAACTCCTTTCCCAACAAGAAGAATTGATGGATAAGCAAACCCGCATGGAAACAGCGCTGTCCTCTGCACGGCACACTAAAATCCGGTTGGAGCGCTACAATGGGCTGAATCACCAATTGTCGTTTTCGTTGGACAAACAGGAAATTTTGGATATCGTGCTCCAATACTTTGATGAGTTATATAAACTCGATCTAGGGGCTGTCTGGTTGCCGCAGAGCGGAGAATACAGCTTGAAGGGTCTTTCGGATGAACGCTTCGAAAGTTTCAAGCAGGTGCAATTCGAGTATATTCAGCTACGATTAGGCAAGGAGCCTTACTTTGTGATGAAGCGGGAAGCGAATTACGAAAAAGGCATTTCCACTGGCCGGACGTATGTCTATGACTACTTTGCCGGGATTAAGGAACATTCGACACAACTCGGTGTAACCGTAGCTTTCTCGCGCATCGGGCGGCCGTTCTCGGAGGAAGATACGCTTGATATATATGGACTGCTCAAGCGGGTTGTGCTGGCGATCGACCGGGTGGAGCAATATGAAAAAGTCAACCGAGAGCGAATGCTGAGTCAGACGATCTTGGATAACATCAACGAAGGAATCCAATTCGTTTCAAAGGATGGCATGCAAGATATCTATAACAGATCTCTCTTCCGCTTATTCGAGTTTCCAAGCGAATCGGATACGCAAGGGGTCGACCCGGAAAAATGGCTCGACCATGCGTTGGACAAGGCGAGGGACGACGGCGAATTGAAGTCGTTTTTCAATGCAGCCCTCGATTCAGACATTGTTTCCCAAACGTCTTATCGAATTCCGGGAAATGACTTGAAAGTGATGAATGTATACAGCGTGCCCGTAATCATCGAGCAAGAACGGATTGGCACCATTTTCGTGCACCGTGACATTACCCAAGAATATGAAATCGACCGGATGAAGACAGAACTTGTTTCCACGGTGAGCCATGAATTGCGGACCCCTCTTTCCAGCGTGCTCGGGTTCACGGAGCTTTTATTATCGAAAGAGATGGACGGTAAACGGCAGAAGCGTTATTTGGAAACGATCCACAAAGAAGCGAAACGGCTGACGAGTCTCATTAACGATTTCCTGGATTTGCAACGGATGGAATCGGGTCGCCAATCCTATCAAATGGCTGAGATGAATCTTTCGGAAGTGGCGAAAGAAGTGATGGACATGTTCCAAGTGGACGAAACCCACTCCATCGCGATTGTTGACAAAGCCATCCAGCCGATCATCACGGCAGACCATGACAAGTTAGTCCAAGTGTTCACCAATTTGTTGAGCAATGCTTTGAAGTTTTCACCGGAAGGAGGGAATGTTCGGATTACGATTACAACCGAGGAGGACCGGGCCGTCGTGTCCGTCGAGGATGAAGGAATCGGGATTCCAGCCAATCAAATCGATAAAATGTTCGATAAGTTTCAGCGCTTCGATAATAGCTATAGCCGTAAAATTGGCGGAACAGGTCTGGGGTTGGCCATTTGCCGAGAAATTGTGGAACAGCATGGAGGGAAGATCTGGATCGAATCCGAAGAAAATATCGGTACGACGGTGTTCTTTTCATTGCCATTGAAGGCATTGGCCAAAACAGAGCTTCTATCGGCCAATAGCACTCGGTGATGATTGTGGAAGATGACTCCAGCATTGCATTGTTGCTCGGGGAAGAACTGAAGACGAAGGGCTACTCGGTCATCCACCAATCCAAAGTGAATCCAGCTTTCACCTATGCCAAGGATGAACAGCCCGATTGCATCGTCGTCGACTTGTTGCTTGGCGAGAAACAGACAGGCTGGGACCTTGTTCAGCGGTTGAAAGAGGAAGAAGCCACTCGGCATATTCCAATTGTCATTTCCTCCGCCTTGGAAGAACAGCAGGATCTCGTCAACAAGTTCAACGTCGACCACTACATGACTAAACCGTATCCGCTCCAAGAATTATCCGGCACCATCGCACAAGCCCTGCAAAAGCGCGATGGTCTGATCCTATATCCCGACGAGGCTGCGGCAACCGAGTAAGAGAGACAGGGAATCCAATCCGGGTTCCCTGTTTTGAATTGAGGAGAGCTCGGGCCTGCGTTGCGTAATGGAGGCAAAATGTTGGGAGGTTCAGGATATATGTTGCGAGGTGGACGTATTTCATTGCGAAGTTGCACGCTTAGATGTTGGAAAGTTTGGGGAATATGTGGTGAGGTGCTGGATACGTGATGAAGCTCGAGGAATACGTTGCAAGGTCGGGGCAAAACGTTGGGAAGTTCGATACTATTGTAATAAGGTTTAACCGAAATGTTGCGAGCTAGATCAAATGGGACTTGAAGATTCATTCTAAGGTGATTGTTGAAAGGAGCGTGAAACGATGGATTTCGAAATGGTGATGCAGGAGCTGGAAATGCTCGGTAAGGAACGCATCAAAAAGACTTACATTAACAACGGGGCACACGAGCCTTTGTTTGGCGTAGCGACAGGGGCTATGAAGCCAATCGCAAAGAAAATAAAAATCAATCAACCGTTAGCCGAAGAGCTTTATGCAACAGGCAACTATGATGCTATGTACTTCGCAGGCATTATCGCGGACCCGAAAGCGATGTCTGCGCCGGATTTTGACCGCTGGATAGATGGAGCCTATTTCTACATGCTGTCCGATTATGTCGTAGCAGTCACTTTATCCGAGTCGGACATTGCACAAAACGTCGCGGATGAATGGATTGCGAGCGGCGCTGAACTGAGGATGTCAGCGGGCTGGAGCTGCTACTGCTGGCTTTTAGGGAATCGGAAGGATAATGAATTTACAGAAAGCAAGATTTCTCAGATGCTGGATCTTGTGAAGATTACGATTCACAACTCGCCGGAACGAACAAAATCTGCCATGAACAATTTTCTGTACACCGTGGGGATTTCATATGTGCCGCTACACGACAAGGCCGTCGAGACCGCAAAGGAAGTCGGTACAGTGGAAGTCAAACGAGACAAGAAGAAAAGCAGTTTTCTTAACGCTTACGACAGTATTCAGAAAGAATTGGATCGAGGGAGACTTGGTTTCAAACGCAAATATGTAAGATGTTAACATTTTTTACATCGAGGTAGAACTAAACAACGGGTCGACACTATAAATCCAGTAGAGAAAGGGACGTTACAGATGAAAAACGTAATGCCATTTTTAATGTTTCAAGGCGGTATTGCAGAAGAAGCCATGAATTACTACACATCACTCATTGAAGATTCAGAAGTTAAAAGCATTACTCGATACGGGGCTGATGGACCCGGCAAAGAAGGTACCGTGATGCAGGCTGTATTCTCGTTAAAGGGACAAGAGTTCATGTGCATCGACAGTCATGTTGACCATAAGTTTACGTTTACCCCTTCTTTTTCGATCTATCTTACATGCGATACCGAAGAGGAAATCGACAGTCTATATAATAAAATGATGCAAAATGGAACAGCACTCATGCCGATAGATAACTACGGATTCAGCAAAAAGTTTGGATGGCTGAATGATCAGTTCGGTGTATCCTGGCAGTTGAACTTACCCGAGTAAGTTGGTTGCAATGGGTGCGGCATCTCTCAAAATAACACCCAAAGCCCAATTTCTCATGAAACCTAAGAAATTGGGCTTTTCACTAGTTATCCATTCAAAATTTCGTTCACCAGAGCGACGAGTTCAGAGGGGCTGAACGGTTTCGGCATAAAATACTTGGCGCCGAACTGGTGGGCCATATCGCGGTCTTGTTGCTGGGCTTTGGCGGTCAACATGATGATCGGCACTTCAAGCTGTAGAGGCTGGATTTTTTCCAACACTTCCATCCCTGTCAAATGGGGCATCATATAATCCAGGATGATTAGATCATACGGTTCATTGGCAATGCGCTCGAACCCCTCCTCCCCGTCTTCGGCTTCCTCGACCGCATACCCTTCAAACTCAAGAGTATCCATAATGAGCATCCGCAATATTCCTTCATCATCCACGACCAGAATTCTTTTGGTTTCCATCGACCCGTCAAACTCCTCTCCTGCATTCCCCATCTATTATAAAATCCGTGTTGACAGCTTTTGCACGCGTGTCACGATGTCCTTCGGCTGGAAAGGTTTCATAATATAATCATCGGCCCCCAACCACAAGGCTGCCTTGATATCCGATTCGCCCGTGCGAGCGGTCATCATGGAGACAAGGACGTTCTTTTGATCCACATCCCGCTTCAATCGGCTAAGCACTTCCAACCCGTCCATTTCCGGCATGATGCCGTCCAGTAAGACAATATAATATTGATCCGGCCGGTACCAATCCGACTCCAAAAAGGCGGGGCCGTCCGGATAGATATGAACATCAATCTCAATTCCCGGCAACGTCAGTCCTGCCAGCTGTTCAGAAAGCATCGTACGGATCAATGTATCATCATCAATGACCATAATATGGAGTTTCCGTTTAGCCCGCACCGTGGCATCGTATGTGACCGACCGGTTCCGACCACTCCGTTTTGCTTCATAGAGCGCTTGGTCAGCCTCGGAAATCACTTTTTCGATGCTGCCCCCGAATGTCGCGATGCCAGCGGAGAATGTGACGGAAAAGCGGTGACCGCCCTCTTCAAATACGATGGCATTGAACCGCTCCCGCAATCGATCGAGAAAAACGGTCGCCTTTTCGGCAGTAGCCCCGTGTAAAATGAAGGAGAACTCTTCCCCGCCATATCGGAAGACATGGTCGGTCTCCCGTTTTTCTTCCAAGGCGATCGCCCCTAACGTCCTCAGTACTTCATCCCCCGCCGGATGGCCGTATTGATCATTCACTTTTTTGAAGTGGTCGAGATCCAGCATGACTAGGGAAAATCCGACACCCGTCCTCTCCGACAACTCCGCGAAGTAGGAAATCATTTCATCGAAGTGACGACGGTTCCCGACACCCGTCAGCCCGTCTGTGATAACCGACTGGCCGATCATTTTGCGCATTTTTTCGCGATTCAACAGATACGGAATGAAGATGTCCATATCAAACGGCTTCTTCAAAAAATCCATCGCTCCGCTCTGATAGGCCGAGGCCCGATTAGCCTGGGAAGCATCGACGCTCGTGATGATAGTGATCACTTGGCGAACTTGCGCTGTTTCGGAAATATGCCCAAGTACTTGAAATCCCGTCATGTCCGGCAAATACAAGTCGATCAACACATAATGCGGCCGGACGGAGTAAAATTGTTCGATCCCCCGCTTCCCGTTCAATGCGATGATCACTTGCGCTCCCATCTTTTCAAGCAGCTCCTTGACATACGAAACGAATTCCAAATCGTCGTCAATAATCAAGACGGCCGTCTCTTCATCCAGACTATTCAAGTATGAGGGCGGCAGCTGGAATTCATTCAATTCCTGGCCCCCTTCTATGGCACGCCAAATCCGGTTTTTGAAGTTATTAAGCGTATGAACGGGAATCGTGCTTTCATTGTGGGCAGATAAAATATCAAGTTGCGCTGAACAAAAAGCGGACAGGGCGTCCAATCCGATGGTACCTGACGTGCCTTTTAATGTATGTAAAAACTTGTATAACTCTCTTTCAGTGATGACTGTTTTCTCTCCCCACTCCGCAAACGTTCCACGAACCCGTTCTCGCAGCAATTCCTGATAATTCTTACCCATTTTTCAAACCCCCAGCTCAATTCTACGCCTCATTTACTAGATACATAGACATACTTTAATTATAAACAAACTTTATTAAATGTACAATTTAAGAATAAAGACACATATAAAAAAAGGTCGGACACGAGATCCAACCTGAACATTCGTTATTCCGTTCCTAATTCTTGACGAACGACATCTGCAATTTGGTCCACATATTGGGTACATGCTTCTTCTGTCGGCGCTTCGACCATGACCCGGACAACCGGTTCTGTTCCGGATGGACGGACGAGCACCCTCCCGTTTCCGGCCATTTCCTTCTCTACATCGGAAATCGTCGCAGCGACTTTAGCATTTTCAGTCACCGCGTTTTTATCAGTGACCCGCACATTGACGAGTTTTTGCGGATAGACCCGCATTTCAGCAGCCAGCTCGGACAGCTTCCGGCCCGTGCGCTTCATAATATTCACCAACTGAAGGCCGGTGAGGAGTCCATCGCCCGTCGTATTGAAATCCAGGAAGACGATATGCCCGGACTGCTCGCCGCCAAGATTATAATTTCCTTTTTTCATTTCCTCGACGACGTAACGATCGCCCACCGCTGTTTGGACACTTGTCATTCCTTTGTCGGCAAGTGCTTTGTAAAAGCCCATATTGCTCATGATCGTTGAAACGACCGTGCCCGACTTGAGGCGCCCTTCTTCGTGCAAATGGCTTCCGATGATGTACATGATCTGATCGCCGTCCACAATTTCACCATGCTCATCCACCGCAATCAACCGATCCCCGTCACCGTCGAAGGCCAACCCGATATCTGCTCCTTTTTCCACAACCAGTTTGCAAAGTTCCTCCGGATGCGTAGAGCCGACTCCTGCGTTAATATTCACTCCATTGGGAGAGGCTCCCATTGTCGTCAAATCTGCATCCAGATCCGCAAACACATGGGTCGCCAAAGTCGATGTCGCGCCGTTCGCACAGTCCATCGCGATATGGATGCCCGTGAATTCCTCATCCACTGTCTGCTTCAAGTATTGAATGTATTTATGGCCGCCCTCGAAATATTCTGTAATGGTACCAACATCTTCCCCGACAGGGCGTGGCAGCGTGTCTTCCGGCTCATTCAACAGACGTTCGATTTCCTCTTCTTGCTCATCTGTCAATTTAAAACCGTCCGAGCCGAAGAACTTGATGCCGTTATCTTCAAAGGGATTATGTGAAGCGGAGATCATGACACCTGCCTGCGCGTTCATCGCCCGGGTCAAGTAGGCAACTCCCGGCGTACTGATTACGCCAAGCGTCATCACTTCCACTCCAGTTGACAATAAGCCGGCAATCAAAGCACTTTCCAACAGTTGGCCTGAAATCCGTGTATCTTTTCCGACGAGCACCGTCGCTTTCTCCTGGATTTCTTTCGTTAGTACATAACCACCCGTACGACCTAACTTAAACGCCAGCTCCGGGGTCAATTCCTTATTCGCCACTCCACGGACACCATCCGTGCCAAAATACTTTGTCATCTCCTAACTCCCTTTCAAAACATATATCAGGCAAGTTCGATTTTCATCGTCACCTTTTCTTCAGAAAGCTTCCATTGTACCTTTTCGGGGCCATCTACGGTAACGGGAAGTGTCAGCTCCCCTTCCGCCTCTGCCCTGGAGGCATCGACATAGACATTGAAATCAGAAGACGCCATCTGATCGATGACACTTTTTTCTCCGGTCACGCTCAATGAAACGGAGCCGTTTTGCGGCTTCTGATAGGAGCTTTTAAATTTTTCATCCAGCCCCTTGACCTCTACCGCGATATTGTTAAATTCTTTCGTGACGACCGGTTCAGGAGCAGGCGGCGGAGACTCTGCTTGCTCGGATGAGTCACTCTCCTCTTCCTGATCCTGCTTCTGATCCGTCGTAGCAGCGTTAACGCTCACTTTCAATTTATCCAAAGACATCTTCGAAATCCCTTTCGGCTTTTTCAACGTCACATCGAGCTGCCCTTGTCCATCCACTTTCGATACATCTACATCCACAATATATTCTTCGATTTGTTCCAATGCTTTCCGCGATCCGGTTAATGTGATGGTTTTCGCATTTGTCGAGAGGCTACGGACTTGGACGTCTTCCCGCGGCGTTCCGACGGCATGGAGAACAATCGGCACTTCTTTCTGATACTGGGCCACCTCCACCTTGACAGTCACTTCTTCCGGAACAATGGTGACATTCAACTTATTCAAATCTTTATCCAAAACGCGGACACGGGCTTGTTGTTCGAATGATTTGGAAATGCCCTGATCCGCAGTGGCAGTCGCTTTCACAAAACTAATCGATTCGATGACACTTTTCGCACCCGTCACTTCTATGACCGATGGATCGGTTTTCATATCCACAATATAATAATCTTCCGCCAGCAACCGATCGTTCAGCTCGGGATCGACGCGGAAGCTTTCCGTGATTTTCTCTTCGATATCGACCGTGACTATCGGAGGATCCAGCTGGACTAGCAGCTTATCCGAAATATTTTCCGTCTGGATCTCCACTGAATGCCGGCCAATCGGCAAATCACTCAAATCCAGCCGCAGCGTAAAATCCTTTCGAAGTTTCGTTGATTGAACCAGATTGGCGGGCCCGTCAATCGTCATATTGACCGTTTCCGGCACCCCGGTAACTACTAAATTCTCTGTATCATAAAACACTTCGACCGGGACATCGCGGATATCTTCCATCGTGTCGCCGATCGATTTGCCTACCGTCTTCTCTTCCCCTGCTTTGACGAAGAAAAACAGCACAATGGCAAGGAACAATGCCGTGAAACGGAGAAACCAAGGGCTATCCATAAGTTTATCCATTGTTTTTCTTCCTCCATTTCCAAATAGGCGTTTCCGCTTGCTTGGATTCCGGACCAAACCAGAGTCGACGCAATTGAACTTCAAATTCCTCCATATCCAAATTCCGGTTAATATCCCCATCTGCCGTTATGCTGACAGCCCCGGTCTCTTCCGAAACGATGATTGTCACAGCATCCGTCACTTCACTAATGCCCAGAGCCGCCCGGTGCCGCGTCCCTAATTCTTTTGAGATGAAAGGGCTCTCGGAAAGCGGAAGATAACAGCCGGCTGCCGCAATTCGATTTTTTGTGACAATGACGGCACCATCATGAAGGGGAGTATTCGGGATGAAAATATTGATGAGCAATTCGGATGTAATATCGGAATTCATCGGAATCCCAGTTTCGATATATTCGCTCAATCCCGTTTCTTTTTCAACGGATATCAAGGCTCCGATTCGACGTTTGGCCATATAGCTGACCGATTTCACAAACGCCTCAATGAGCCGATCCCGCTCTTCCAGCTCCTGCGTCATCGTTCGCGCAAACAGCCGGCCTCGCCCGAGTTGCTCAAGCGCTCGCCGCAGCTCCGGCTGGAAGATGATGATAATTGCCAAGAACCCGTACGGCAGCACTTGGTCCATCATCCAGCGCAATGTATCGAGTCCGAACACGTCTGTCAGCAGCCGGGCGATGATCAGGACGATAATTCCCTTTAACAGCTGGACTGCCTTTGTCCCTCGGATGATCGTTATCAGTTTATAAAAAACATACCAGACAAGAAGCACATCCACAATAGTGATAAGTGGTGCGACCGGACTTAAATCAATAAAATCTTGCCATTTGGGCATGTGCTTCGCCTACTTTCCTTACACAATTTCCTATGCGTACAGTATAGCATAAAAGCGCCTCATGCAATGCCAAAAGCACAGGGCGCCTGCTCGGACCTGATAAGTGATTTTCGTAAGGGGCCTTATTTTCCCTGCATCCAAAAAAGCCGGACGCCACGGCGATCCGGTCTTTCCATTTATCACTCATCGGTGGAACGGTCCCCATCCGAGGAAGGGATGACATCATTCAACGTTTTCTTGATTTTATACCATAGCCATTCGAAGACTTCGTCGATTTCCTCGCTATTGCCGGTGACCACCGCCGTGGAAGCCATATATTTCGTACCGCGGATGACCGTGACGTTGCCGTCGACTTGTCCTTCGATGCGGAGATTGCCGTTTTTCACGACGAGGTCACCCTCAATGACTTCCCCTTCCGGCACAATCACCGTCTCCCCTTCGACAATCAGATTCGGTTGCTTCGTTACGGAGAAATGTTGGTCATTGCCATAACTCGAGAATAACGTAGCACTCATTAAGATAAAAAACAACGCAGCCGCTGAGAACAGCGGATGTCTGCGCAGCCAACGGTTGAAACCGGCTTGGGATTTCTCTTTCGGGAGCCGTGCCATGACCCCTTCCACAAATCCTTCCGGAGCTTGTATTTGGGTAGCACTCCCTAGAAAGGCGATGGATTCGCTTAATCCATTCATGATCTCTTTGCATTCGGGACAAGTATCCAAATGCTCTCGTAGCAGCCGCTCTTCTTCCCGGCTGATATCTCCGTCTAAATACGCGTGCATATATTCGACAACATATTCAGGACACGTATTCATACCAATTCCCTCCTACATAGTACCCAACTGTTTTCGAAGTGCTTCCCGCCCGCGATGGACCCGGGTCTTTACGGTCCCAAGCGGCAATTCTAAAATATCTCCAATTTCCTGCAACGGCAATTCCTCGATGTAACGGAGCGTAATCACAGATCGGTATTTGTCCGGAAGTCTGCCGATTTCATAGTGGATGCGTTCCTGCAGCTCCATCTTTTCCACTTGGTCCTCCGGTAATTCATCGGCTGCCGCCACTTGCGAGTATAAATTCAAGCCCTCGGTCCCCGGCACTTCGGCGTCCAGGTAATAATCCGGCTTCTTCTTCCGAATCCGGTCGATGCATAAATTGGTTGCAATTCGAAAGAGCCACGTAGAAAATTTCCGTTTTTGATCAAATGTATGGATATTGATATAAGCACGCACAAACGCTTCTTGCGCAATGTCTTCCGCTTCCTGCGCATTCCCCAGCATCCGATAGCACACTTGATACAGTCGATGCTGGAATAAGGTTACAATTTCCTCAAAGGCATCCTGGTTGCCTTTTAATACTTCATTGATCCGTTTATTGACCAGGTCATCCATTGTCATTTCATCCCCCGGTGCGGCTGTCCCTTCATATACGGTTGAAGGTATCGACAGGTTTCATTTTTTATCACTATTTTTTATTTTATCAAAGATGGCGAGTTTTTTCTCCTAGAGTTTTGTAAAACCCATCCCATTTGGGGGAATAAAAAAGGATCGCCACGATCCCGTGGATGCCGGGTTCGTGTACAATCCAATCCCTATTATTATAACAACTTCTCCCCGAACAAGGAGCCCATCAGGCCGACTGCTACGTCAGCCGTTTTGTTTTTGTCATCCAAAATCGGGTTGACCTCGACGAATTCAGCCGATGTAATCATTCGCGCATCCTCCAGCATTTCCATGGCGAGATGGCTTTCCCGATAACTGATGCCTCCAGGCACCGGCGTACCGACCCCCGGTGTGTAGAGAGGATCCAACCCGTCCAGATCCAATGAGAGATGAACGCCATCCAAATGGCGGGACTGCAAATAGGCAATAGCGTCCTTCATGACTGCCGTCATCCCATCCCGATCGATTTCATGCATCGTATACACTTTGATCCCTTTTTCCTTGATCAATTCCCGTTCACCCGGGTCGACTGAGCGGGCTCCGATGATGACGATATTCTCCGGCTTTACTTTAGGCCCCGCCTGCCCGATGGCGACTAGTTTCTCATGTCCGAAGCCCATGCTGACCGCAAGGGGCATGCCGTGGATGTTGCCGGATGGAGATGTCTCCTCTGTATTCATATCTGCATGCGCATCGTACCAGATGACGCCTAAGTTTCCATACTTCGTCGCAAGCCCTGCAAGCGTCCCGATTGCGATGCTGTGGTCGCCTCCCAAGACGAGCGGGAACCGGTCCGCTCTCAAAACCGCTTCCACTTTTTTGGCGAGGGCAGTGGTCGCTTGTACGACTTCTTCTAAATTCTTCAAGTTCGAATGGCTCGGCTTGTCTCTGGCTGCTGCTCCTACGTAAATATTCCCCTCATCTTCCACTTCATGTCCGATCGCTTCCAATCGGCCGACTGCTCCTGCATACCGCATGGCGCTCGGTCCCATATCCACGCCGCGGCGGCTCTGTCCATAATCGAGAGGAACCCCGATCAATGAAATTTGTAATTTGCCCATTCCCCATACCCCCCTTTACTTGAACCTATTTTAAGGCTTTCGGTAAGGTTGGCTCAACTCAACAAATTTCCGAATATTTATACATCCTCCATCTTCTTCATGAACTGCTCACAAACCTCCGGAGGAATGGGCTTACTGAATAAATACCCTTGGGCTTCCGTGCACCCGAAGGATCGTAAAATTTCGGCCTGTTCCTCGTACTCGACCCCTTCTGCAACGACCCGCAAACCGACCGTATCCGCCAAGGCGATGATCGCTTTGACAATTGCACGACTCTCCTCGTTTTCATGGATATCTCGGATGAAGGACATATCGATCTTCAAAGTATCAGCAGGCAATTCCTTGATATAGCTGAATGTACTATATCCGGTCCCAAAGTCATCGATCGCCACAGTAATACCCATTTCACGGATGGTCTGTATCTTCTCCTGCAACCCTTCCCGATCCGCAAACGTGGTTTCCGTCAATTCAATCTCGATCAATTCCGCAGGAGTCCCGGTCTCTTCGAGAATGTTCCGGATCATCGGTACGGCACCCGGATCTTCCACTTGTACAGGGGACATATTGATGGCCACCCGGAACGGCGCGAATCCTTTCTGTATCCAATCCTTCGCCTGTCTGCACCCTTCCCGCAAAATCCATTCGCCTAACGGAATGATAATTTTCGTCTCTTCCGCCACAGGAATGAATTTATCAGGCGGAATGCGTCCGAGGTCGGGATGGTTCCAACGGACAAGCGCTTCCACTCCGGTCAGTTCATTTGTCTGCAGATGGATCTTCGGCTGGTAATCGATATGGAATCTTCCTAATTTAACGCTTTTTCTAAGCTCATTTTCCAACAAAATTCGTTCCAGCGACTTGGAGGCGGTTCCATGACGATAAAATTCATAACCGCCGCCTCCATGTTCTTTTTTGATCGACATCGCCTTCTCTGCCTTCATGGCCAGTTCCGAAGCTTTCGTCGCATGCTCTGGATATAGGGAGATGCCAATACTGAAGGAGGGTACATACGGTTGGCCCATCACTTCAATCTGTTCCTCCAAATAGGATTGAACTTCTTGGATATGCTGCCCGATCTCTTCATCGCTTTTACATCCCTGTAATAGAAGGGCAAACTCATCACCCGACAGTCTGCCGACAATCTGTTCGGCCGGATAGAACGCCCGCAGCCTTCTGCCGATGACAGATAGGACATAATCTCCTGCCTCGAAGCCAAGGGAGTCATTGATATATCGAAGACGATCGATATTGATCCGGACGTAGGCCAATTTCTCCCCCTTCTTTTCCGCCCTGTCCACTGCATGATGAACTTGTTTTCGAAAAGAAATCCGGTTGGGCAAATCCGTCAATTGATCATTATATGCCAAGTTTCGCACCATCATTTCGGATTCAATGCGCTGGGTTATATCGTTCCGGATTGAAATGTATTGATACGGCTTACCTTTTTCATTCAGAAAAGGAACAATCGTCGTATCCACCCAATAAAACGTCCCGTCTTTCCGTCGGTTCCGCATTTCTCCACGCCAAGTTTTCCCCTTCCCGATCGTAGCCCACATCTCTTTGAAGAAGCGTGTCGAATGAAAGCCGGAATTGACGATGCTGTGTGTAGAGCCAATGAGCTCTTCCACCGTGTATTGGGATATCTTGGTGAATAGTTCATTTACGTACAAGATCTTCCCGGTCCTGTCCGTAATAGCAACAATGGCCGACTGATCAAGTGCGTAGGCAATATCTTCGAATACCTTCTGGTCGCTTAGCGAACCGTCGAAACGTATTACATCTTGTATGGATTTGTTAGTTTCCTCTTGCATGGTATCGCCCCATCGTTATGAGTATTCCCACATTCATTACTTTTGTATCATGGATTCCCTCTATTGTACCGTATAGTCTACTAAACTTCTTCTGGTTTATTCCCAAATAAATAGAAAAGAATCCTTAATTTACTAAAATTAAGGATTCTGTCGAAATATACATGAACATGGTTTGGTAAAATGATACAGAAAATGGCTGGGGTAGCTGGATTCGAACCAACGAATGACGGAGTCAAAGTCCGTTGCCTTACCGCTTGGCTATACCCCAATGGTTAAAATAGCGATCAGCTGCGCATCTCATTATCAGCTTCTTCCGCGACCTGCTTGCTTCTCCCCATTTTAACGGGGCGATAAGTTGCGTTTCATTTTTTAAAGAATGGTGGTGGGGGACGGATTCGAACCGCCGAACCCGGAGGGAGCGGATTTACAGTCCGCCGCGTTTAGCCACTTCGCTACCCCACCAGTAATATGAATCATTTTCCGGAAACTATGTGTAGATCATAATAAATGGTGACCCCTACGGGATTCGAACCCGTGTTACCGCCGTGAAAGGGCGGTGTCTTAACCGCTTGACCAAGGGGCCATCTTCAACCCGTGCATTCTATATTCGACAATCATCGCTTTCTTGTCGAACCATCAATCTGAACGGCACAAATGTTATATTAACAAATTCGCCCGCAATGCGCAAGCGCTTTCCGCAAGTTTTTATAATCCCATTTTTCGAAATACTCATTTTCCCATTATCTTGCCACCATGGATATCATCCCCATACACCCTATCCAATTTGGACAAAAAAAGCGATCTCCTCTACCGGAAATCGCAACCTATCGAAAATTAAAATAAGCTTCCAGCCGGGCTCGAACCGGCGACCTCTTCCTTACCATGGAAGCACTCTACCTGCTGAGCTATGGAAGCATATAAATGGCTCCGCAGGTAGGATTCGAACCTACGACCGATCGGTTAACAGCCGATTGCTCTACCACTGAGCTACTGCGGAATCGTAATATGTATTCAATTAACGACAAATTCCATTATACCAGTTAATTTTACTTTTTCAACATCATTTTACCGGAAATGGGTCATCCTGTTCCTGACGACTTTTTCAGTCTACCATGGGCACGGCATATCCGTCAAACCTTTTTCATAAGATGAAGTAACTTTGCAAACAGGGGGTTTCGGATGCGCTATAAAATCGTTTTTTTCGGCATGGTATTCTGCACACTATTTCTTTTCCTCCCCCCATCCCTCGAGTCGGGAACGCTTACCTCGGTCTTCCGGGTCACGGATCAACCGGCTGCCATTGTGCGCGGAACAAGCGGCTCGGCCCTGACCGTCAGTATATCGTTTGGGGATGTTGAAGTGGAAAAATGGATTAAAGAATTGCAAGCACCCTATCCACTACTGATGGTTGATATGGATTGGACAGACCGCTTCCCTGAAACCGTGAGGCAAATCAATGAGAAAAATATTCCGGTGGGATTGCTCGGCGACAGCGGCACAGCCTATGAAGAGAGTTCTGAACTGCTTGCCTCTCAGCTAAAACGATTTGAAAAGACATTCGGGGTGAAGCCCCTCTGGTTCCGAACAATCGACGAGCGCTTCCCCCAATCGTTGCAAAAACAATTATGGAAAGCGGAAGTGAATGCGCTCGGATCCTCTTTCATTTGGACAGGCGGAGCAGTGCCTCCCCCGAAAGAGGGGGAGATTATATCCATACCCCATCACCGCCACGAGCGGGTTAAATTGAACGCCCTCGATCCCTTGTATAAGGGGCGCAAAATGGCTGGGGTAGCTGGATTCGAACCAACGAATGACGGAGTCAAAGTCCGTTGCCTTACCGCTTGGCTATACCCCAATGGTTAAAATAGCGATCAGCTGCGCATCTCATTATCAGCTTCTTCCGCGACCTGCTTGCTTCTCCCCATTTTAACGGGGCGATAAGTTGCGTTTCATTTTTTAAAGAATGGTGGTGGGGGACGGATTCGAACCGCCGAACCCGGAGGGAGCGGATTTACAGTCCGCCGCGTTTAGCCACTTCGCTACCCCACCAGTAATATGAATCATTTTCCGGAAACTATGTGTAGATCATAATAAATGGTGACCCCTACGGGATTCGAACCCGTGTTACCGCCGTGAAAGGGCGGTGTCTTAACCGCTTGACCAAGGGGCCATCTTCAACCCGTGCATTCTATATTCGACAATCATCGCTTTCTTGTCGAACCATCAATCTGAACGGCACAAATGTTATATTAACAAATTCGCCCGCAATGCGCAAGCGCTTTCCGCAAGTTTTTATAATCCCATTTTTCGAAATACTCATTTTCCCATTATCTTGCCACCATGGATATCATCCCCATACACCCTATCCAATTTGGACAAAAAAAGCGATCTCCTCTACCGGAAATCGCAACCTATCGAAAATTAAAATAAGCTTCCAGCCGGGCTCGAACCGGCGACCTCTTCCTTACCATGGAAGCACTCTACCTGCTGAGCTATGGAAGCATATAAATGGCTCCGCAGGTAGGATTCGAACCTACGACCGATCGGTTAACAGCCGATTGCTCTACCACTGAGCTACTGCGGAATCGTAATATGTATTCAATTAACGACAAATTCCATTATACCAGTTAATTTTACTTTTTCAACATCATTTTACCGGAAATGGGTCATCCTGTTCCTGACGACTTTTTCAGTCTACCATGGGCACGGCATATCCGTCAAACCTTTTTCATAAGATGAAGTAACTTTGCAAACAGGGGGTTTCGGATGCGCTATAAAATCGTTTTTTTCGGCATGGTATTCTGCACACTATTTCTTTTCCTCCCCCCATCCCTCGAGTCGGGAACGCTTACCTCGGTCTTCCGGGTCACGGATCAACCGGCTGCCATTGTGCGCGGAACAAGCGGCTCGGCCCTGACCGTCAGTATATCGTTTGGGGATGTTGAAGTGGAAAAATGGATTAAAGAATTGCAAGCACCCTATCCACTACTGATGGTTGATATGGATTGGACAGACCGCTTCCCTGAAACCGTGAGGCAAATCAATGAGAAAAATATTCCGGTGGGATTGCTCGGCGACAGCGGCACAGCCTATGAAGAGAGTTCTGAACTGCTTGCCTCTCAGCTAAAACGATTTGAAAAGACATTCGGGGTGAAGCCCCTCTGGTTCCGAACAATCGACGAGCGCTTCCCCCAATCGTTGCAAAAACAATTATGGAAAGCGGAAGTGAATGCGCTCGGATCCTCTTTCATTTGGACAGGCGGAGCAGTGCCTCCCCCGAAAGAGGGGGAGATTATATCCATACCCCATCACCGCCACGAGCGGGTTAAATTGAACGCCCTCGATCCCTTGTATAAGGGGCGCACCTTCCGCCCGGTGGAGGATGTCCTCTTCGGCACAACCGTGAAAACGAAGAAAATCCCGGAGTAAGCATAGCTGATTGTGTCTATCTAAAAGTTTCACGCATTTAGCTAACGAATGCTCGCACTCAACCGGGAGTTCATAATGCTAGAAGCCTTGTTGATTGTACTCCATGCCTTCTTGCGAACTGGAACTTCCCTCCAAAATAAGAAAAAAGCACAGATCCCTGCGCTTTTTTCTTATTTCACTTTGGCCGTTTTTTCTTTCGCCGCTTTGCGCAGCCGTTTCCGTTCATCCAACCGCTGTTTATCTTCATCCGACTGTCGATTGTATTTCGGCAGCGCGAGAATTTGATAAGCATTGACTGCGAGAAGCGGGAACAATAAGATTGTCACCCATGTGTCGATATTGCCTGAACGCACCATCAAAGCAGGCAGCCATTCCAGCGTCGTGATGACAATCATGAAGAACAGCGCTGAAATAAGCGTATGCTTCTTCGTCCATTTCGCTTTGAAATATGCCGTAACGGCCGCCACTCCAACAAGTGATATGAGCAATCCGATATACAGCAACGTGCGTCCGGTCTCACCGGATGTTAGCTGGAATCTGAAAAAGACAAGGTCGAATAACACGACCGTGATAATCAACAACTGGACCCAATTCCATAACGTCAACGATTTGAAAATATTGACGCCGAATTGATGGACAGTCAAATAGGCGAAAAAGCCCATCTGCGCTACTACACTCATTGTAAACCCAAGGAAAATCATCCAGAGAAACGCACCGACAAATTGCCAAATTTCGCCATTCGCTAAATATGTAGAAAAGAATTCCCAACGTACGATCAACCCAACGATCGCCGTAATGGCTCCTCCTATAAATAAGGCGTTAAAAAAGAATTTTATCCAATTTCGTATTGTCACGACCTGGTTCCTCCGTTTGTACATACTGTCCTTAGTGTATCAACGTTTTCTTCAAAAATCTATTTCATTACACAAACGATGCATATTCTGCTCCATTTTGTGAACAATAAATGAAAATGGTGATGGAAGGGAAGTTCAATTCCATGAAAAACAAGGGCTTTCATTTTCTATTAGCGGCAATTCTCTTGACTGGATGCAGTATGCAGCAATCCGGACCGACATACGATGAGTTGAAAAAAATGACGACAGATGCACTTCAAACAGAGGATGGAAAAAAGGCGATCCGGCAAATGCTGGCGGATCCCGAATTCCGTGAACTTCTCATTTTGGAGCAGACCGAAGTGAAAAAATCCATCGAAGATGCGTTGCTCTCCGAAAAAGGCGAGGAGTTCTGGAAGAAGAAATTCGAAGATCCGAAATTCATGGAAACAATCGCCAAAAGCATGAAAGATCAGCAACAAGACGTGATGAAAGCACTTATGAACGATTCATCTTTCCAAAAAGAAATGGAAGAGTTTTTTGGACAGCCCGACATGCAAAAGCAAATGGAGACGATTATGCAATCGGGGAACATGAAAAAAGAAATGGAAAAAATGGTGCAAGAAACGATCAGTAGTCCTCTACTTCAAGCGAAATGGCAGGAACTGATCATGAAGGCTGGCGAGGCAAAAGGCGGACAAAGCGGCGGCAAAGGCGGTGGCGGACAAGAGGAAGAGTCAGGAGGCAGTGGAGGTGGAGGCGGTCAATGACCCCCTCCATCTTTTTATTTACCCGTATTGGCAACCACTTTTTTAGCAATATCCATGTAAATCTTACCGATCGGATGGTCTTCTGCGTATACTGAGGGAGCAAAATCCTCTTCGTTCCAATCGGGCTGTCCGAGTGGAATCTGGCCAAGCAATTCTGTACGCAACTCCTCGGCAAGTCGCACGCCGCCCCCTTGGCCGAAGACATATTCCCGCTCTCCGGTCTTTTTGGATTCGAACCAGGCCATGTTTTCAATGACTCCGAGCAATCCGTGATCGGTTTGAAGCGCCATCGCCCCTGCACGCGCCGCGACGAAAGCGGCTGTTGGATGTGGCGTCGTCACGACAATCTCTTTTGACATCGGAATCATTTGGTGGATATCCAAGGCTACGTCCCCTGTACCCGGCGGTAAATCTAGGATGAGATAGTCGAGCGCTCCCCATTCGACGTCACGGAAAAATTGGTCCAATGCTTTACCAAGCATCGGGCCGCGCCAGACGACCGGTGCATTGTCTTCTACGAAGAATCCCATGGAAATGACTTTCACGCCAAGACGCTCCACCGGAATAATCCGATCGCCTTGGACGACCGGCAGTTCCGTGACGCCCATCATATCCGGCACACTGAAACCGTAAATATCCGCGTCGATCAAACCGACTTTCTTCCCAAGACGCGCCAAAGAGACGGCGAGGTTGACGGAAACCGTCGACTTCCCGACTCCCCCCTTGCCGGATGCGATCGAGATGAATTCCACGTCGCTGAGCGGGGACAAAATATCTTGTGCTTCCGCGGCAGTCGCCGTCCCCCGGAATTGCTCAAGCGCTTCTTTCGACAGCTCTTCGAAACGGATGCCGACAGACGCAGCGCCTGCTTCTTTCAACGTTTCCACGACTTTCATCTGGAGCGCCATCTGTTCAGCTGTATTGATTTTGGCAATGGCCAGCTTGACGCTGACATGCTGCTTCTCTTCTTTGATTGTAACTTCTGCGATCCCATTGGTCTCCGCAAGCGTTTTATGTAAAAACGGATCCATCAGAGGACCTAGCAATTCCCGAACTTGTTGTTCATTGATCAATTCAGACACCCCTTGGAGGTTTAATTATTCACTCTTCAAGTATACCATAGCCCACGAAGTGTCACGATTAGAAGGCTTTATTTCTCATCCGATTGATGGAATTGGATAATTCCGTCCAGGATCGCTTCAGCGACCTTTTTCTGATAGCCCGTGTCGGTAAGCAGCAAGCGTTCCTCATCGTTTGAAATGAACCCCGTCTCCACCAGAACAGCCGGCGTCGGAACTCTCTTCAATAGATAGACACCCTTGATTGCCAATGCTTCCCGATCCGTATTTTTCAAATTCTCCTGAAAGGAAGATTGTATGGATTTAGCCAGCAGTTCGCCATGCGGATGGCCCTCTGGATGATAAAACACTTGCGAACCCCGCCACTTCGAATCCGGGATCGCATTGACGTGGACACTGATAAACATATCCGGATCTTCGTCAAGTGCAATCTGTTCGCGCAATTTCAAGTCCGCTAATTTGCGTTCCCGCACCGTTCCAAACTCCTCACCCGGGGCATGTTCAGCCAAGGCATCCCCTTCCTTCAAGCGGGTCATGACAACAGTGGACCCTTTCTTCTCCAATTGTTTTTTCAATTCATGAGCAATTTTCAAGGTGATGTCCCGTTCCACTACCTCCCCCGAAGAAGCCCCGCCATCCAGGCCTCCGTGCCCCGGATCGATGACAACTTTGACCCCGCCCAGCTCAGCCGGCATGAAAAAGCCCCGGTCCGAAGCACTCGCACCGTATAGCACAATCCCTAAAGAGAACCCGAAAAGTATACAAATGATAACCCATCGCTTCATTCTCGACACCGCCCTTTTTCAATCACTATACGCGGGTGAAGGGTGGGATATGCCCTTCATCCTGATCGTTTTAGGGGTGGAGGAAGATCGGTTGTTGCGAGGTTTTTGGGGGATGTTGAGAAGTTTGTCTGGAATGTTGGAAGGTGCCTGGGGAATGTTTTGAGGTTTTGGATAAGCCGTTGTGAGGGTGGGCGAAAATGTTGTAAGGCGCCGGGAGTGTTGCGAGGTCCCTGGATTTTGTTTCGAGGTCGAGGAGTTACGTTGCGAGGTGGTGCCATTATGTTGTGGGGTGCTTCAAACGTTCGGAGGGATTAAAAAACAGGACCTCCGCAAAGGTCCCGTCTGTTTCCTGATTATTCGGTTGCGCCCTTCCAGTCGAGCATGCCGCCGACCATATTGGTCACGTCGTAGCCTTCATCCGCCATGATTTCTTGTGCGCGGCCGCTGCGACCGCCGGAACGGCAAACGAGGATATATGGTGTCGACTCGTCCAAGTCCCGCATTTTCAACGGAATGTCACCTAACGGAATATGCACCGCTCCCGGGATTTTCCCCGCAGCGACTTCATCAGCTTCCCGTACGTCGATCAAATGAAGCTGTTCTCCGTTTTCCAAACGTTCTTGCACTTCTGCAGCTGTAATTTCCTTCATTCCAAAAAGCCTCCCTACATTCGGTCATAGACCTATCATAGCGGGCTAATCGGGTTTCGTCTACTCTTCCAAACCGAAGTTGGGAGTTTTGGTTTTCCGGCGTTTATTCAGGAATTCGGCACTGTCCCATACCCAGCTCCTTATAGCTTACAGAACGTCCACGATGCGCAACACTTTCCGTGGACGTTCTGTTTTTGAATCTACTGACCCTCATTCATCCTCCATGGCTTCCGCCTTCGTCCTATGGACCGTGCCATACGGGTGCTCAGGCGGGGCATAGATAGTGTAGAGTTTCAACGGAGTATGACCCGTATTGATCAAATTATGCCATGTGCCCGCTGGTACCATGATGGCATCGTCATCGCGTACAGGCACCTCAAAATTCAATCGATCTTTTGCATCTCCCATTTGCACAAGGCCTTGCCCCTCTTCCACCCGCAAAAATTGATCCACCGTAGGATGAACTTCCAGACCAATGTCTTCCCCGACTTCGATGCTCATTACGGTCACTTGCAGATGATTTCCTGTCCAGATCGCCGTGCGGAATGTATCATTCGCCCTTGCCGCCTCATTGATATTGATGACGAACGGCTGCTTTCCACGGTCCTGTAACATAATTCCATGCCCGGCAACAGGCTGCTGCCCGACCGGAAAATGCGGGATGACACACCGATGATAATGGTGTGGACACCAATACGGAACGAAATAGATAGACCCCAGTCCTTTCAAAGTTGATCGTAGTATCATATGCTCAAGGGGGCGTCGGTGACACACTGAAACTCTAAAATCAGTACGAGGCGCTTTCCCTTCTCTCCCGCCAGATGATTTCCCATGGTACACTAAGTTCAACGCTTTTTCTTGGAACTATAGTAACTTGAAACGCACGGCAGAAGGAGACATCCGCATGAAGCAGAAGTGGACACTGACGGGACCGAAGTTAATCGCCTTTGCTGTGTTCCTGTTTTTAATTTATACAAATTACGGAAATTGGCAGGAGCACCGGGCATTCATGGAGGAAGCAGAACAGCATCCGATGGCAAAGCGGATCGTCCAAAAATATGTCGTCCTCGATCTGTTGGAAGGTCCGCGGTACTCTTTCCAATTGGACGCCATCCCGAAAAGCAGGGTGCCGAAGCCATCCAACTCTTCTCTGATCGGCGTCGATCGGAAGCAATATGAGCAAGTGGAAGTCGGAGATACAATTACGGGATACTCGGTAGAGGGAAAATTCTATACGGATACACTGCTGCAGGAAGAAGAGATGTGGTTCTATCTGTTGCTAACCCTATTCAGCCTCTATCCAATCGGCTACGTCCTGTATGTCCTCCTGAAAATCATACCTTTCCGGCAACTGTTCGAACGGCCGGCCATCCGAAAGTATGTCAATGCAATCGGAAACGTCTCCCTGACTCTTCTTTTTTACGGAATCCTCGTCGCTCTCCTTCTATTTGGGAGAATCGAATGGAAGGACGCCTTATCTAATGGCCATGAAAAGTTTTTCGGGGAGACTCACGCAAAGGCGACCGCGCTCATCATCGATCGGGGAATCGATCATAACCCTTCCTTATATGAAGACCATGAATATTACCTGACTCTCATGTACAAGCCAGGCAGGGAGGAGGCTCTCTACGTTTCCAAAGGGGTCACCTGGCATACGTATAATAAATACCAAGACGAAATGCCAATCGTTTACAACACCCAAAATCCGTATCAGGTATTCGCGCAGGAAATGGATTTCATGGATATCTTCTATATTTCACTGACCGATACCGTCACGATCATGGTCGTTTCCCTGATCTTAACAATCCTCCTGAGCATACTTCCTTATTTATTGTGGAAGCGGAAAAAAGGAAGAAAATATAGCAAGGCATACAAAAAACAGGGGCTGTCCGAAAAGTCCAGGCACAGAGTTGGATACTAGCAAAAAGCAAGGGCGCCGGGAGACTCCTGCGGGAAAGCCGGCCGACGAGACCCCGCACGGCTGTAAGCCGGAGGAGGCTCGGCGGCTGGCCCGCGGAAAGCGACCAGAGCCCTTGCTTTTTGCGTGTTTAACCGGAAAATCCACTTTCTGGACAGCCCCTGTTTTCAATTCCGTTCTATGAGACGCGGAGTTTCTTTTAATGCTTCTATTGACGAGACGCCGATGCCGAACATCGCCATCTTGAGTTCCAATTCACGCGTTTCCAAGACGCGGAGAACGTCTTCCGTACTTTCGGTCGCTTCTTTCAAAAGGGACCGTCCGAATCCCGCCATGTCGGCGCCGAGCGCAATCGCTTTGGCGGCGTCAAGACCTGTCCGCAATCCACCGCTCGCGATGATCGGCTGCTCATCGATCGACGCGTGGACTGACCGGATGCTTTGAACCGTCGGGATGCCCCATTCGCTGAACGCTTCGGCCGCCTCCTTCTTGACCGGATCACCGGAGCGGAATTTCTCCACTTGGCTCCAGGACGTTCCGCCGGCCCCCGCCACGTCAATGAAGGCGATTCCCGCATCGCATAGCTTCCTCGCCGTCTTCCCGTCAATTCCCCAGCCGACTTCTTTGATGCCAACCGGAACATCCAACGCGCCGCACAGTTGCTCGATCTTCCCCAGTAGGCCTGCAAAATTCGTGTTTCCGTTTGGCTGAATGACTTCTTGGATGCTGTTCAAATGAAGGACGAGCAGATTCGCATCCGTCATCTCGATAATCTTCCGGCATTCCTCGATGCCGAATTCATAATTCAGTTGAACCGCGCCCAAGTTCGTGATGATTGGAACATTCGGGGCATACTTCCTCACTTCAAACGAGGCGTGATGCGCCTCTTTGTCGAGGAGTGCCCTCGTCGATCCGAGTGCCATCACCCATCCCCGCTCCTCGGCAGCTTCAGCAAGATTCCGATTGATCGTCTCCGCGAATGCCGTTCCCCCGGTCATGGAACTGATGAGGAACGGGGTGCTGCATAGATGACCCAGAAATTCGGTTTCAATGGAAATTTCATCAAAATCGATTTCCGGAAGCGCATTATGAATAAAAGAGAGCGAATCAAAACCGGTGGAGATGGAATCTCCCGTCACTTTTTCATTTAATGAAATCGTGATGTGCTCGGATTTTCGCTGTTGAATCGAATCAGTCAACATGAGACACCTTCCTTATTTTTTGGGGGATGCACCTATGCGCAAGGTTCACACCAGCATATCCTTTCGTTTCAGTTACTCACTTTGTATTTCCTCTACCGTTTGTTCCACTTCCGCGCGCGTCATTTTCTCCCGCCCTTCTTTCATGGCCTTCAATGTTTTATGGGCCAAGGCAAGGGGCAGACGGCAGAATAACACAATGCTCCTCTTATGGAGAGACTTCATGTACTCATCCGCTTTTGCCAAGTTTTCTTCAGCGTATTTGAACAGCTCCGCACGGGTCCAACCATCAGGCACGAAATTGACACCGCGTTCATCCAAATCTTCCTCTTCATTCCGCAAAATATTTACAGCCTGAAGCCCGCGTCCATAGCCAATCGCCAGTTCACGGTCTGTTTGTTCATCCGCATAAAGCGCCCAGAGATCGGAAAGCATGACGCCAACAAGCCCAGCCACGTAATATGTATAGTCGTCCAAATCCTCACGTGTCTGGATATTCCAGTTTTCCTTTGCCCATTTCGCCATGCCCCATGCCATTTCCCGAGCGGCATCCAGGACAATCGGCTGCGCCTCCTTCGGGCAGGCTTGTACCCATTCCTCTAAACGCACGGAAACATCAGGCAGGATCGCTTTTTCCGATCCTAGAATCCGGAAATATTCTTCATTATTAAATGGTTGTTGTTCGAATAATTCGCTGACTTTCATCAACATAGTATATTTGGCATCATTGTCCAAGTCTGCATGATCTTCAATTTCATCTATTGCACGGAATATCAAGTAAGCGGATGCAACCGAATGTTTCAACTCCCTTTTTAAAAAGGTGATCGGAATATAAAAGGTACGGCTCGTCTCTTTAAGTACACGCATCGCATCTTTCGGAAATGCTAATTCAGCCATGATGAGCTCCTTTCTCCCTATTAAGTTTTTCTCCTATACACCATCGTAACTCAATTTCTGAAAAAAATATAATAAAACAGAAAAAAAGGCTGAAAAAGGTGACTGTCCCCTTTACAATTTGGACACTAATCAGAATAGTGTCCGAATTGTATGGGTGACTGTCACCTTTGGAACAATTCCCGCGCCAATAAACGATACACATCCAAACGCTTTTCTTGTGAATGGGGGATGCTGACAATCATCGCTTCATCAAATCCATATTGCCCCTGTTCGGCTTGCAGCACCGTCGCGATTTCTTTTGCATCTCCTACTAAATGGATTTTACGGTTATCTTGGATGATCATGCGGTCCATTTCCGTCAGCGGATAATCTCGGGCTTCTTCAGGTGTCAACACTGAGGCGAGCTTGCCTCGCATGAATAGCAGACGCCAAATGTCTTGGGGCTTCGCTTCGAATTCCGCTTCTTCTTTTGTTTCCGCAGTCGTCACCATATAGGAAACATTGATTTGCGGTTTCTCCATGAAGGCGGAAGGTTTAAAGTTCTTTTTATAGGCATCTAAAATAGGCTTGGACATTTCGCCGTTGAAAAACTGGGCAAATGAATAGCCGACCCCTCTTACCCCCGCTTGCACAGCGCTATTGCCCGTCGAACCCAACAGCCAAGCCTCGGGCAAAACGACTTCGGACGGGGTCGCGATTGTTTTTTGATACAAGTCATCTGCGGGAATTTCATCGTTGATCAACTGCAAAGCCGTATCCAATTTTTCATACATATTGTGTACCATCGGCTGACGTCCTTCAGATAGCGCATAGATGGAGAGCTGGTCCCCACCCGGAGCACGGCCCACGCCAAAATCAATCCGGCCTGGTGAAAAGGCGCTTAACGTTTTAAACACCTCGGCCAATTTGAGTGGAGAGTAATGCATCATCATTACGCCGCCCGTACCAATCCGTATATTTTTCGTTTTCGCAGCCAAATGAGCGGCTATCACTTCCGGAGCGGAACTTGCAAAATCCCTAGTTGCATGGTGTTCTGCCATCCACATCCGATGATAGCCTAACTGATCGCCTAAAACAGCCAATTCTTCCGCTTTGAGCAAAGCATCCGCCGCCTTATTCCCAGTTGTAACCGGGGCTTGGTCCAATATACTTAATCTCATATTTTCAGTATCCTTCCAATTAATTTAATCCTCAAAAAGCGCTTCATAACTGATCCAGCGCAGCCGAAATTGCATCTTCTCCCGACACAAGGTCAAATGAACGGTTAAACGTATTTTCCATTGGCAAAGCAGCCAGGATGGTTTGTGCTACATCTTCCCGCGGAATCGAAGCGGTTTCTAAATCTTCCGCAATGGAAACCTTTCCGGTGCCTGGTTCATTCAACAATCCACCCGGGCGGATAATAGTATACGTTAAGCCGCTTTGCTCCAGGATTTTGTCCGCGTGATGTTTGGCAACCATATAATGTTTAATGCTGCTCCATTTTTCTCTCCTATGCGCATGGATTGCACTGACCATGATAAAACGCTGAATGCCGATTTTCTGTGCAGCTTCTATCGTTTTCGCCGCCCCGTCCAAATCGATTAACAGTGTTTTGTCAGCACCCGTATGTCCACCGGATCCCGCCGTGAAGACGATGGCGTCACAACCTTTGGCAGCTTCCGCTATTTCATCTACACTGCCTTCCAAATCGGCTAATCTTGCTTCGACGCCTACCTTTTCAAACGCTTCCACTTGTTCTTGTTTTCTAACCATCGCTCTTACCGTATGTTCCGTACTAGCTTTAAGTAACTGGACAAGATGTTGACCGATCTGTCCGTTTGCACCAACTACAAAAACTTTCATGAATGATCAAGCCTCCACTATTTATTAGTATGCTAATGGTTCCAATAAAAAATGAGCCTACGATAAATTCTCAGCCATCTTTTTCAAAAGTTTTTTCAATGTTGCAAGTTCCTGAGAAGACATGCCTTCCAATAACTTATCCTGTTGCTTTCTCCAAACGGCTTCAATGGGCCCTTTCATATTTTGACCCTTCGGTGACAAATACACTCTGTTAATCCTACCGTCGGATGGATCACGCTGCCGGTAAATCAAACCGTAACTTTCTAATGCCTTGACCGTATTCGCAACAGTGGGCGGTTCACAATTCAACCGTTCACTCAACTGGCTCTGTGTAATGCCGTCCTCGTTCCATAACCGGCATAATAGCTGATCTTGGCCGATATGAAGATCCAATTGACGCAACATTTCCGAATAACTTCTGCGCTTTTTGGCGGATATGTCATCGAGAAGTTCCCGAATTTCATCCTCAATCAAAAGTTCACCTTCTTCCATGATTAGTTAGTATGCTAACCATATCGGGAAAATTTTTTTATTTCAAGTAAAAAGATTGGATGGACTACACTCAGGAGCCGATATGATTTTTTCTTTTTCTCAATATCAAGTTCAGTGAGGAAAATAAAAAGAGAGATTGTGGGAATCCATATCCTCTCCATACAGCTGGATTGCAGAGAAAAGTTCCTCAGCACAGGCATTAAAAAACCGGATGGACGACGTAGGATCTGTCTGCCATCCAGTTTTTCCATTGAATCACCACCAAAAAGGCAGTAAGGCTAAGGTAGCGATAGCGCCTAGGGCAATGCCGAAAGCGAAGGCACGGCCACGGCCAAAGCCGTATCCGTATCCATATCCGAATCCGTAACCGAACCCACCTAAGTTCCGGCCGCCAATCGGTTGCAAATAAACTCTGTTATTCCGGACACCTTGAATAATACCTCTATGGGTTCTCCCATCCCGTGTCCCGATTACGACAGGTCTTCCGACGTGCCGGGTACACAAGGAATGATAATGTTGAATAGACATCTTGTTGTCACCCCATTTCACTTGAACATACATCATCATATGTGGATAACGATGCCTCTTAGGGGACAAACACACCACGGCTTCATGGAAATTCGAAATGCTACGGAAATTGGGATACTGTCCGGTGCACGCACATTTCTTATACATAGAATAAGAGCATCAGATTCTTTGGAGGTGTGGAAGTATGTCGGAAGCTGTTGGTGGATACGTAGGAGGATTTACTTTGATTGTTGTATTGTTCATTTTATTAATTATTGTCGGTGCCTCATATTGGGGCGGAGGGTATTATTAATCGAAGTTTCAAAGGGAAAAGCACACAATTGTTATGTGCTTTCCCTTTTCCTTAAGTGGGCAGTTGGGCTATACGGGAAGATGAATAAGTGAACAGATCAGCAGTATGCAACGCCTTGCCGTTCAAAAAGGTGCGGACTAAATAATAGCCCACACAATAGCCGGCCATTTTAGGATAGGAGCCTAAGCCGTATAGCACCTCTTGATGGGTCGCTGTCATTTTTGCTTGATCCTTCTCGGGATATACCAGCTCTATCCACAACTTCTCCAACACCTCGTCGGCATACAATGAAAGCCAGGCGGGATTTGCGCCTTCCCCTAGCCTTTCCTGGACAGCCATTTCGGCCAGCCCTTCCATGATGATCGTATCCAGTAATACATACTCCTCTTCCCTTTTCGGGTATTTTGTCAATCGGCAGACATGGTTGTATTCATGTGTCAATAATGCCAGTATTTCTGATTCCGTATTATGAGGGGCGATGAACAAAAACAACTTATCCTGAAAGGCGAGCCCCGATTTTCCGTTGAACTCGCGCATCAGTAATTCATTGTCTGAATCCGACGGGAAAATGAAGATGGGGACGTCGGGACCTTGCCATAGCTGTTGCAGCTGCTCGAATTCATGTTGGGCGATGGTCCAGACATTATTTTCCTCAAGCTTTTCACTCATCTTCCTTCCCTCCTCCGCCGAAGGATACATACCGAATGTCAATAAATGATGATAAATATCCGAAACGGAAGCGTCGGGGAAGAAGGATGACAGTTTCTTGCATAGGTCGATGGGATTTCCGTCCGATTCCGTCAGCCAGTCGTTTGTGTTGACCACACCCATGGGTTCACACTCCTTTGCCGTATTCTATGCGATGCCGGTAGCATCCGGGAACAGGAGTGAATAAGCGAAGAATGGATTTGTTCCATACACAGACACCGCCCCTTCTGATATGATGAAGGTAATTGACTAGTCACATATCTACGGAGGAAATTATGAAAAAAGTCGCGGTCATCCAGGATCTATCATCGTTCGGTAAATGCTCACTCACAGCTGCCATTCCCGTGCTTTCGGTCATGGGTGTCCAGGCATGCCCTTTACCAACCGCCATCTTCTCTGCGCAAACGGAATACCCGAGCTATTTCGGCGAGGACCTTACTGAGAAAATGCCGTTTTTTACGGAGGAATGGGACAAGCTGAATGCAAATTTTGACGGCATCCATACCGGTTTCATTACGGGAAAAGAGCAAATTGCTCATATCCTTCGTTTTTTAGATACGTTTTACAAGGAAGATACCCTGTTGCTTGTCGATCCGGTGATGGGAGATATCGGGGAAGCATATCAAAACTTTGATGAGGAGCTGCTGGCGCAAATGAAGGAACTCATCAAACGGGCCGATGTCATAACACCAAATATAACGGAATGCTGCCTGCTGACCGGATTATCGTATGACAGACTGTACCGCTATGAAAATGAAAACGACTTCTTCAAAGCGATTCAAGAAGCAGGCCAGCAGCTGCAGCGGCAAACAGGCGCCCAGATCATCATTACCGGGATTGATCCGCCGTCCAGCCTGACGGATTCCCGGTTGATCGGCAATATGTATATAGACGGTGACAGATCTGTTTACAGCTCTGTGCCGTTTAACGGGAAAAGCTATTCTGGCACGGGGGATCTATTTGCATCCGTCATCATGGGCAGTCTGATGCGCGGGGAAAAATTGACGCAAGCAATCGGGCTGGCGGAAACATTTTTAACGGCAGCCATTCAGGATACGGACGCGGAAGGAACACCTACCGTGGCGGGGGTGAATTTTGAGAAGTATTTGAGGTTGTTGTTGTTGTGAAGTGAAGGCTAGGCCGGTCTACAAAGATTACCCGTGGCCTAAATCAGAGACAGTCTCTTGGAATCGACGGAGGACTTTGTGGAATGTCTTTCCAAAGGGAAGGACGAAGGGTATAATGAAAAAATTAAGGGAGGTACTACATATGACCAATATTATTAAACCAGATCCCCTTCATATTCAAGCCTATTCGATTTTGAAGTCTTTGATTCTGAAGGGGGAGTTGCAACCCGGTGAGCGTTTAGTGGAGGCGAAATTAGCAAGAGATCTCGGGATTAGCAGAGGTCCTGTTCGCGAAGCGATCCGTATGCTTATCCAGGACGGGCTGCTTCTCCAAAACGATGGAGCTGTGCGCATTTATCGACCAACCAAACGAGAAATCATCGAAGTATTTGAGTGTCGTGAAAGTCTTGAAACTCTAGGGATTCGACTATTTCTCCGATTCCTTACGGATGACCTGGAGCGCCAACTGCTTGACCATATTGACGAGGCCAAGATTGCGTACAAAGAAAATAGGATTACCGAATTAGGAGAACTGGATAAGCAGTTTCATGATTTAATCATCCAACACTCGAACAATCAACAACTCATTCAGTTAATGAGTGTCATTGAGGCAAAGACAGTATTGATCCGAAATCAAATGGTTCACCTGGACACGTTTCCCCCTTTTATCGACCAGCATTCACGAATTATTAATGCCTTGCTTGAAAGAGACGAAGAACAAGCTATGGCAGAAATGAAGCAGCATTTAGAAAGCGGCTTACTCCGCATTTTGAATAATATTTAATTTTTAACACCTGGATGTGTAATCATAGGTGTTTTTTATTAATCATTTACTGTTGACAGTTTACTGTATACAGTTTTCAGTAAACTGTTGACAGGGGTTTAGTGAGGTGATATTGTATTCATAATCTTAAGTAGATTGGAAATAAATACAGTTTTAATACTTCATATGTAAGCGCTTCATCGCTATATTTTCTATCAGTCTATTTAGATTAAATAAAAAAGGAGGAAGATTACCATGAAAGCACAAGCTCAACTGATTTATCCTGAACGACCGGTATTCGATTCTATTGAGAAAGAACGTCAATATCGAAAAGAACGTTTGGCAAGCGCTTTTCGCCTATTCTCGAAATTTGGATTCGATAATGGGGTTGCTGGCCATATCACTGTTCGAGATCCTGAATTTACTGATTCGTACTGGGTGAACCAATTTGGAATGCACTTTAGCCAAGTGACAGCATCAAACCTTCTATTGGTGAATGACTATGGAGAAGTTGTGGAAGGAGATGGAGTTGTCAATGGAGCAGCGCTAGTGATCCATTCAGAAGTACATAAAGCCCGTCCGGATGTCCAAGCCGTTGCACATACTCACTCAACATATGGTATGGCGTGGGCATCGCTAGGACGTACACTTGACCCGATTAGCCAGGATGCCTGTGCATTTTATGAGGATCATGCTGTTTTCGGCAAATACAATGGAGTGGTTTTGGATTATGACGAAGGAACACGTTTGGGAGAAACTCTCGGGGATAAGAAAGCATTGATTCTCCTCAATCATGGCTTGTTGACAGTAGGACAAACAGTCGATGAAGCGGCTTGGTGGTTCATCTCAATGGAACGTTGTTGCCAGGCTCAATTATTAGCGGAAGCGGCTGGGGAGCCACATGTAATAGATCACGAAACCGCGATCGATACAAGAGACAAGGTAGGCTCCTCACAAAATGGTTGGTATTGCTATCAACCTCTATGGGATCGGATCAAGAAAGAACAACCTGATTTCTTAGATTAATAGAAAAGGTGGAGAAAACATATGCGCAGAAAAAACTTACTATTTGTTTTATTCCTTCTAATCGTTGTTACAGTCCTAGCGGCTTGTGGAGATGATGCTCAAAAGGCAGAGGGCTCAACACCATCTAAAGAAAACGATGAAGTGATCAAGATTAAAGTCGGACACCAAGGGGCCCCAACGGATGCTGTGTCACTTGGGTTTGAAGGGTATGCGAAAAAGGTGGAAGAAGCGACAGAAGGACGAGTCCAGTTTGAAATTCATGGAAACGGTTCGCTCGGCGGCGAGAGGGACTTGGCAGAGCAAATTCAAATGGGGAACCTTGACATGAGCGTTCTGACAACAGGGATTGTCGGAAACTTTGCTAATGAGTTAAGAGTCTTTGATATGCCTTTCCTCTTTAGAGATTTGGATCATGCCTACACCGTTTTGGACAGTGAAATCGGACAAGAAATGTTAGACGGAATGGAAAGCTCCGGTTTTAAAGGGATCGCTTTTTGGGAAAACGGGGTTAGACAATTCGCGAACAACGTAAAACCGATCAAGTCTCCGGAAGACATGAAAGGGTTAAAAATGAGAACGATTGAAAATGAAGTTCTCATTGATTCCTATAAAAGTCTCGGCGCAGATGCAGTTCCGATGGCATATCCAGAACTATTTTCCTCGCTGCAACAAGGAGTAGTTGATGGACATGACCAAGGACTAACGATTCTATACACATCTGCACTTTACGAAGTTCAAAACTATGTTTCGGAGGCAGGGTTTACCTACGCTTCCATGACATTACTGATGAATAACAAGTTTTACGAGTCCCTACCAGAGGATATCCAAAAAATTATTGTAGAAATCGGAAAAGATTATGCATCTGAACAAAGAGCGTTAAATCAAGAATTGGATGCGGATGCAAAGAAGAACATGGAAGAGGCTGGAGTGATAATCACGGAGGCATCCGAAATCGACACAGAAGCGTTCCGTAAAGCGGTAGAACCGGTTTACGAGAAACACGGGAAAAAATTCGGAGACTATATTCAAAGAATTAGCGATATGTAAGCCAACAAGAAGAAAGGATTGTACCATTCAATTCTTTCTTCTCGTTGTTTTTTATCAACGTTCGAGTTGGTGACAACTCACTCAATGAGGGGAGACAAACAGAAGATGTGGGATAAGACAATCTCAACTCTTAATACAATCACGAAATATGTAACCGCTGCCTTATTGATCCTTATGACGGCTTTGATTTTCGTACAGATCATATCAAGGGTTCTCATAGGTAGTTCCTTCTCCTGGACAGAAGAGCTAGCCAGATACTTAATGATTTGGATCACTTTTTTAGGCGCGGGATTTGCTTTCCAATATAGCGCCCATATGGGAATCGATTATTTTGTAAATAAAATATCGAGTACCTATTCCAAACTAATTATGGTCATCATGGCGATTGCCAGTATGTTTTTCTTCTGCTTTTTATTTTTCCAAGGAATCAAGCTAATGGAGTTCGGCATGATGCAGAAATCTTCAGCTTTGAAAATTCCAATGGGGTATGTCTATTTAATCTTCCCTATTAGCAGTGCGCTAATCCTTTTAAATCTAATAGATGTGACCAAAAAGCAACTAAAAGTCAGTAACTCCTAATTATTATTCTGCTTTAAGTATCGTGTGGGAGGAATATTATGATTTTACTTTTATTTCTATTATTCTTGGTACTCATTTTCTTGAACATGCCGATCGCCTTCGCTCTAGGAATATCCTCTCTCGCTTTTATTTTCCTAAATGGAGATGGCGTATTGACGGTAGTTCCGCAACGAATGTTCGCTGCAATCGACTCATTCCCGTTAATGGCTGCGCCTTTTTTTATTTTGGCTGGGAAACTGATGGAGCATGGGGGCATATCCGAAAGGCTTATTAATTTTGCTCAAAGCATCGTCGGATCGCTGCGCGGGGGCATGGCGCATGTAGGAATTGTGACATGTTTATTCTTCGCCGCTTTAGTAGGATCCGGTTCGGTTACGACAGCCGCCGTTGGAGGAATCATGATCCCGACGATGGTGAAAGCTGGATATGATAGGGCATTTTCGACAGCGACAATCGCGGCAGCCGGGACAACAGGCATCATAATTCCGCCAAGTGTTCCATTGATCCTTTACGGAGTTTCGGCGGGAGTATCCGTAAGTAGTCTGTTCATAGCCGGAATCATTCCAGGGTTGCTGATCGGCGTTTCGTTGATGGTCGGCGCTTATACCATCTCTTTGATAAAAGGTTATGGAAAAGAGGCAACTCGATTTAACTTTAAAGATCTCTTTGTATCTTTTAAAAGCGCGATTCTAGCTTTGCTGATGCCTATTATTATATTAGGCGGAATATACGGTGGGTACTTTACACCTACGGAGGCTTCCGTGATCGCTGTCGTATACGGTTTCATCATCAGCTTCTTTGTCTACAAGCAGATCAATCGGAAAGTGATGATGGAAATCCTTGTTTCCACTGTCGTCACGTCGTCTGTCATCTTAATCATCATCGCCACAGCATCGTTATTTGGGATGATTTTAACACGGGAAAATGTTCCACAATCCATTGCATCTGTTTTAATTAATAGCGAGCTGTCCCCTTTCATATTAATTATCCTAATAAATGTGCTGTTACTCATCGTCGGGGCGTTTATGGAAAGCCTTGCTGCGATTATTATTCTGACACCATTATTAGTGCCTGTCGTGACAAGTTTTGGTATGGATCCTGTCCATTTCGGTATTATCATGATCGTGAATCTGTCAATCGGTTTAATTACGCCGCCAGTTGGCATTAACCTATTTGTCGGTTCCCAAGTTGGGAAAATTTCGTTTGATAAGGTATTGAAGGCTATATTGCCATATATGTTAATCATCATCATTGACCTATTATTAATCGCCTTCTTGCCGGGAATCAGTTTATTTTTGGTCGATTTTTTAAAGTAGGATTGAACTAACCATATACTTCAGAAATCATTTTTTAGTAGCCCATGATTTCGTGGTCATTCATAAGGAGTTGGTAACAGTGGAAGTTACAGCAGAAGGTATTTTTGAATCATTGCGAGAAGTGTTATCGGATGTTCAAGTGACAACCAACGAGACAGTCCGGGAATTGCGAAGTAAAGATGAGTCCTACCATGAGTCACATAAGCCCGATGTCGTTGTTTTTCCGACAAAGACGGAGGATGTCGTCAATATTATGGAAGTGGCTCGAAAGCATAAGGTGCCTGTCGTTCCGTTCGGTCTTGGTTCCGGCTTGGAAGGACAAGCGATTCCGTTGCATGGTGGAATTACGGTCGATTTTTCATTGATGAATAAAATTCTTGAAATCCGGGAAGATGACCTGCTTGTAACGGTGCAGCCTGGTGTAACTCGCTCCCAATTGAATCAGGAACTGAAGAAACATGGGCTGTTTTTCACCGTGGATCCCGGGGCAGATGCGACGCTCGGTGGCATGGCCGCGACGAACGCGAGCGGGACGACCTCTGTGAGATATGGAGTGATGCGTGACCAAGTCCGGGATCTTGAAGTGGTGTTGCCCGACGGGAACGTCATCCATACGGGCGGCTTGGCAGCAAAATCATCCTCCGGCTACCATTTGAACGGGCTGTTTGTCGGTTCGGAAGGCACTCTCGGTAGCATAACGGAATTGACGCTGCGAGTGTACGGAATTCCGGAGCATATCCTAGCGGCGAGGGCTTCATTCCCAACGATAAAAGATGCCATTGAATCGGTCGTCACCATTTTGCAAGCCGGGATTCCAATTGCCCGGGTGGAGCTATTGGACGAAGCTTCCATGAAACAAGTGAATCTTCATAGCGAAACTGATTACGAAGAAAAACCGACCCTTTTCTTGGAGTTTCATGGGAACGAGGCAGGATTACAACAGGATGTTGAATTTTTAACAGACATTGTGAAAGACCATCACTGTAGCAAAATAAATTTTGAAAAAGACAATGCGGCCCGCACTCAATTATGGGAAGCCCGTCATAACTTGGCATATGCGTATATGCATGGCTATCCGGGTAAGCGAATGATTCATACTGATGTTTGTGTCCCCATTTCCGAATTGGCGAATGCTGTCCTATACGCGCGTGAAAGATTGGACGCCGCTGGACTGCCCGCGGGATTAGTTGGTCATGTCGGCGATGGAAACTTCCACACACTCCTGATGGTCGATATGGATGATGCAGGACAGCTTGAGAAGGTAAATGACATTAACAAACAAATCGTCATGTATGCACTGGAACGTGGTGGGACTTGTACAGGCGAACACGGCGTCGGGATTGGAAAGCAAAAATACCAGACCATCGAACATGGCACCGCTTTGGCAGTGATGAACAACATAAAAAAGGTTTTAGATCCGGCAAATTTAATGAATCCGGGAAAAATCTTTTAATGAGCCTTATCGAGATACTTTGTTTATGAATGGCGGATATATGTCACAGAATGCTGCCTGCTGACCGGATTATCGTATGACAGGCTGCAGCGCTATTAATCGGTAGTCTAATGCGCGGGTAAAATTTGACGCAGGCAATCCGAAACAGTTTTAACGGCAGCCATTCAGGATACGGACGCGGAAGGAACACCTACCGTGGCGGGGGGGAATTTTGAGAAGTATTTGAGGTTGTTGTTGTGAAGAATACTTATAGCGATTAACTAGACCGGCATACGCCGGTCTAGTTGAATTTCACAGTAATTTCTTTCAGTGCCTATCTGTTAGTTTCAGCATGAATAATTTCAAAACAAAATTAAATTCTCTGGGATAACTAATCCATTTAATTGAGAATGGTTATCAATTAATGTATAATAGATTATAGAGACGATAGATCATCGAGTAAGGAGAATAGATAATGCAAATTTACTGGACTAAAATAAATAAGATTATTGAAGAAACGCCCGAGGTGAAAACGTACCTGCTCGACTGCCCGGAAGGCTTTACATGGGAAGAAGGTTCCCACACCCACTTCGCACTGGAAGGTTTTAATGCCGGAGATAAACCGAACCGCGGCCTGATTCGCCATATGTCAATCTCCACTTTACCGCATGAAAATTCAATCGGTATTACCACACGTATCAGAGAGCAGTGCTCTGAGTTTAAATCGATTTTAAGAAATCTTGAAGTCGGCAATGAGGTTGCAATATTTAAAACTCATTCGAATGTACCGCTGAAAAGAGAAGGCAAAAATGTTTACCTGCTGTCTTCCGGTGTCGGGCTGGCAACTTTCAGACCGCTTGTACTTGATTATTTCGAACGTGCTGACAACGTCAATAAAATTCATTCCTTGAACATCGATTCATCGAAAGACTTCTTATTCACCACTATATTTGAATCCGCACCCAATAAGAATTTCACCTCACAGTTCGTCGATAACCGGAAAGACTACTATGAAGAAGTGAAAAATCTCGCCGCAGACAAGGACGGACTTTTCTATGTTGTCGGCAGCGACGAGTTCCTCGTGCAGAACATCGAAGTACTACGTGAGCAAGGCATCCAGCCGGAACAGATTATGCTCGATAAGCGTGAACACCAACTGCCTGAGTTTTTATCAATCTAAGATAGAAGAGCGATTGTAAAATGATAAATAGCTTCTCGTACTAACGCACAGATTAATTTTGTGCGTTTTCTTTTTTCTGCTTCGTTGCTGTTCGGGCGAAAGCAGGTGGACACTGATTTTTGAATGTCCTTTCTACAGACGAAGGGGCTGTCCAGAAAGTGGATTTTCCGATTAAACACGCAAAAAGCAAGGGCTCTGGTCGCTTTCCGCGGGCCAGACGACGAGCCTCCTCCGACTTACAGCCGTGCGGCGTCTCGTCGGCCGGCTTTCCCGCAGGAGTCTCCCGGCGCCCTTGCTTTTTGCTAGTATCCAACTCTGTGCCTGGACTTTTCGGACAGCCCCTTCGTCTCTTTCATTTCAAATCAAAAACCAGGCCCTCCTGAATGCTAAAGGGCCTGGTGCCTGATTATACTCTCCGAACTGTGATGTCTTCCTCTGCTGCCTCCACGAGGACCTTTTCAACAGGATCCCCTTCCAATAGAAGGTCTGTCAATGGATCTTCGATTTTGTCCTGGATGACTCTGCGGAGCGGGCGGGCTCCGAACCGTTTGTCATAGCCGAGTCTGACTAGTGCCTGTTTCGCTTCCGGCGTGATGGTGATGTCAATCTGGTGTTCTTCAATCGCTTCTTGGACATCTTCCAACATCAAGTCTACGATTTCCAAAAGATTTTCTTCCGTTAATTCATTGAACGCCACAATCGCATCAAAACGGTTCAGAAATTCCGGCTTGAAGTAATCACCCAATGTTTCAAGCATCGTCACTGATTCATGTTCGGTTTTATTGAAACCGACGCTCAACGTCTTCACGCCTGTACCGGCATTGCTCGTCATAATGATGACGGTATCTTTGAAGCTGACCGTCCGGCCGTGTGAATCGGTCAGCCGCCCGTCTTCCATGATTTGCAAGAACATGTTCTGCACATCAGGATGCGCTTTTTCGATTTCATCGAGCAGGACAATCGAGTATGGATTGCGGCGGATCTGTTCCGTCAATTGACCCGCTTCCTCATGACCGACATAGCCCGGAGGCGAACCGATAATTTTCGAAACCGCGTGTTTTTCCATGTACTCACTCATGTCGAGACGGATGAGCGAATCGCGAGAGCCGAATAACTCTTCCGCCAACACTTTTGTAATTTCCGTTTTCCCGACACCCGTCGGACCAACGAAGAGGAAGGATCCGATCGGACGATTTTTCGATTTGAGACCGGCCCGGCTGCGGCGGATCGCTTTCGCAATTTTATCGACCGCTTCCGCTTGTCCAATGACTTTTTTGCCGAGGTTTTCCGCAAGTCCTTTCATTTTCGCTTGCTCCGCCGCCTGCAGCTTCGTTACAGGTATCCCTGTCTTCTCTTCTATGATCTGTTCGATATGGGCAACAGTCACTTCTGCTTGTTGAATTTCACCGTTTTGCACGGCAGCTTCCAGTTTTTCTCGGAGCTGCATTTCTTCTTCGCGCAATTGTGCAGCCTTTTCATAATTCTCCTGTTCTGCCGCCTGCTCTTTCCGCTGGATGATGTCTTGCAGGCGGGCCCGCATGGAATCGGAATCCTCCTCGGCTTGTACCAAATTCAAACGGGCCCCTGCTTCATCTAGCAAGTCAATCGCTTTATCCGGGAGGAATCGATCTTGGATATAACGCTGCGATAATGTAACGCAAGCACGCACCGCTTCATCCGGATACCGCACTTCATGGTAGCTTTCATAGCGATCTTTAATACCGTTCAAAATCTGGACAGCATCTTCCGCAGACGGCTCTTTCACGATAATCGGTTGGAAACGTCGTTCAAGTGCCGCGTCTTTTTCAATTTGGCGGTACTCTTTTAAAGTGGTCGCGCCGATCAGCTGCAAAGTACCGCGGGCCAGTGCCGGTTTCAAAATATTCCCGGCGTCCATCTTGGATCCTTCCGCAGTCCCTGCCCCTACAAGCAGGTGGATTTCGTCTACGAACAACAATACTTCTGACCGTGATTCCAATTCCTCGATCAGCTGTTTCATCCGTTCCTCAAACTGGCCGCGAATGCCCGTATTTGTCACAAGTGACGCTACGTCAAGGACATACACTTCTTTGTTCCGCAGCTTCGCAGGCACATCGCCTTCTTGGATCTTCACCGCCAGCCCTTCCGCAATCGCTGTTTTACCGACGCCCGGCTCCCCGATCAGGACAGGATTGTTTTTATTTCTTCTATTCAATGTTTCAATGACACGTTTGATTTCCCCATCCCGTCCGATGACCGGGTCAATTCTCCCTTCTCTCGCTTCGTCGGACAAGTTTTTGCCAAGCTGGTCCAACAGACCGGGAGCACGGCCTTCTGCTTGTCTTACTTGGGTCCGGGCTTGTTTCCCCCCGTTCTCCTGGAAGAATTGGTTCACTTCATTGCTGAAGGAAGGCATATGTCCTGCCGCAAATTGACCTTGCATCTCTTGGTAGCATGCCTGGCATATGTGCATTTGCATCGCCTGCCGGTTCAGTTGAAGTCTAAAATTCACCGTTGCTTCGTTTTTGCCGCAATGTTGACATTTCATAATGGGCTCCTCCCTCTATAAATGTTGATGTATCAACGGTTTGACCCGTTATCAGGGCGTCAAAAATATTTTTTTGACACACCGTTAAACCATATTTATTTGATATTTGAATCTTCAAACAGACAAGGGCACGCTACGCGGTCATCGCTGGATAATACTGGTCGCGATGATAGCTCTGTATACGATGCACTATGGATCTCCGCATAACTTATGATGACGTACCCTCCCATGTCTCTTGGCGTCCAAAGCGCCTACATTCCTTCGTTCGGTCTAGTCATAAGGCGGAGGCTGGCGAAGCTCCTTTGGGGACTCATTGGTCGTATGGAAAATATAATGCCGGCTTCTCCGTGTCATCCAATTTTCTAGTCATTCACTCAGAATGTAATGCTTAGGCAGCTCTTTCGAGCTTGGGAATGTCCCTCATCATCTGCTCGGCGTCAAATGCCATATGCTTCGTACAGATTGCGTGCAGCACCTTCAGTAGTTTCCCACAGAGAACTACAATGGACTGCTTCTTGCGTAATGGGTTTACCTGTCTTGTTGTGTAATACTCATGCAGTTGTCGAAATGCCTTGTTATGGCGGATCATCGGCATCATGACACGGAAGAGCAGTGCACGTAGTTGGCGTCTTCCCCTTTTCGAAATGCGTTTCTGTCCTTTGTGCTGTCCGGAAGAATTCTCCCTAAGTGTCAATCCCGCGAGTTTAAGTAGTTGGCGTGGATGATCATAATGGGCGAAACTACCGATTTCAGATAGTAAATCAATGATGGTTGCGTCTCCAAGGCCTGGAACCGTTTGAAGATACTCATACTCAACCGTCGCCTGAATAAGCTCTGTCAACTGTTCCTGAAGTGATTCAAGTTCCTTCTCAAGTTGGCGATAGCGCTGGACGAGTGTGGCGATTTCAATACGGGCCATCGTTTGTCCTTCTGTAACGCCAATGGAAATATACGCCGAATCAATAAGTTTCTTTGCCTTCGGTATCTGGGGGGATTTCATTCCCTCTACATTCCGGTAGATTTCAACCAGTTCAATCGGCTCTTTGCCCGCTACATCGTTAGGAAATGGTGTACATTCCAACGCAGCGAGTGCCATCTTGCCGAAACTCGGAAACACTTGTTGAAACTCCGGAAAATAGCGATCGGTCCAGCGAATTATCTTGTTTTTAACAGCGTTTAATTCCTCAGTGAGATTGCCTTTGAGCGTCGCACCTACACGCAGTTCAGCCTCTGTTTCCCTCAAGATCCGTGGATAGCTGTATCGACCGTCTTTCACTAAACGGGCGATGACAAGGGCATCTTTGGCGTCGTTCTTCGTCTGAAGATTGTCGTCAAGTTCCTTGGATTTCTTTACATGCATTGGATTGCATATGACGAGGGGGATGCCCCGATCGTCGAGAAAGTAGGCCAGGTTGAGCCAATAGTGGCCGGTTGGCTCGATGCCGATAATGACATCGGTTTTGCCGAATTGTTTCTTGGCATTGAGAATACATTCATAGAAGTATTCGAACCCTTGCCTCGATTGATGTACGGGGAACGACTTCTTGAGGAGCAGGCCACGTTCATCAACCATGCAGGCGTAATGTGTGCGCTTGGCGATGTCCATTCCTATAACCAGCGTTTTATCCGTGACTTGATTAATTTTAGCGTTTTGCGTAAAATTCATGATGAGTCCTCCTTGGTATCTAAATTAGGGGTCAATTCGTGCAGATTTGACACCCCGCATCATACCAAGAGGGCTTTTTGTGTTCAAGTCCCCGAAAAAGCTTCTAACAGGAATGCTCCTTTTATTTATATAAGGTTTATTTCAAACAGCATATTTTAGAATAAAAGGTCATTGATGTTGACTAACTTTGACCTTGATACCATTTTACCCTGACCTTGTTTGACTTTCAAGAGATATGCTTGTGATATTAGACAAATTTTGAAGGGAGGTAGAGTCGGCTAGACTATCCTCCCTACAGAACAACAAGGAAAAAGCGCCTCCCATCGATTACCGATTAGCAGGCGCTTCATATAGAAGTAATTTTCTGAATTTCACTTACTCCGCGTTTTTCTTTTGAATCGTTTCGTTATATTTCTGGTTTCCCTCTTTGGTAATGTCATTGTAGAGTTTATTGCCGTTTCTCGTACTTTCATTGTAGAGATCGTTGCCCGTCTTTGTGACATAATTATATTTTGCATGCTGATCGGCAATCAAATTACGTGACAGGTTGCGGGCGGGATGACCGCTGTCCTCATACTTCGTTCGAAGATACTCTTCTGCAGCCTGCAGCCGTTCCTTTTCCCTTAGCGACTTTTCCTGCATCTCAACCTTTGTATCCCAGGCAAGATCTTGGAGGACGACTTTCTGATCCCATGCTTCGTCTTGGCCTTTCTCTTTCCAGTCCCACCATTGCTGCTGAATCACTTCGTATTGCTCCCGCATATATTTTTTCAGTTCTTTCTCGGAATTAACGTAGATGAATTCCCCGTTCCCTGCATCGGCCACTTTTTTCAGCAAGGTCTGCCCTTCATTATCGACATCATAGCCGATAATATTGACGACCGTCTGAATATTGCCCGAAACGAGTTCTCCTGCCGCTTTCACCGGGTCGCCGCCGCAGGTTTCGATGCCGTCGCTTACTACGTAGACAACCGCTTCATCCGTATCTTCCGGAATATCTTCTTTCACGGTTTCCAATACAAGTCCGATCGGCGTCCAGCCCGCAGGTTTCACGTTGTGTAGTGCCTCCCGGAACGCCGTCTCTTCAAACTTCCCATTATAGAAATTTTCCGTGCTGCTGCAGGAAAGCTCCTTGTCCGCTTGGTTGCCGGAGCCTTTATGGCCATACACCCGCATCGACACGGTCGCATCCTCCGGTATCTGTTTGGCGAAATCCAAGACCGCATCCTTCGCCGAATCCATACGTGATTTGCCGTCCGCCATCGCTTTCATGCTTCCGCTCGCATCGATCAAAATGGCGTAATGCGCCGTTTTCAGCTTCGGCGCGTTCATTTGTTCATCGGGCCTTTCATGATCTACCGCCACCGTTGGATCGAATGTTAGAAAAGTCTTCATCCCCTCATAATAATCTTCTCCAAGAAGATGCAGCATTTCATTCAAATACTGCTCCTCCGTCAGATCATCCGGCCACTCGTCAATCGCTTCCTTGACTTTTTCTTCATCGTAGTTATTTCCGCCGTAAATACCCGGTTTCCGGAGAAGCTTTTTTTCCACGTCCGTCAATTCACGATCAACGCCAGCAAACTCGTAATACTCAGGCTTCGCTAGTTCAAATTCGTTCGATTCTTGTTCAGCCGCCGTTTTTGTCTCTGTCTGCGCCTGATTTTCCGCCTGAACTTGCGTTTCTTCTTTAGCCGTACAGCCTGCCAACAGGATAAGCGTACAAATCAGGCCATATAAAAGCTTTTTCATCCTTCTTTCTCCTTTGTCATTGTATTAATTGAATTATAGCGAATTTAGCAGTCGACAAAAGACCGGATTTGTAAAATCATCCGAATGACGCAGCCAGTGTCTGTGCATTCAGGGTAGTTTCAATTGGTTTGAATCGGCTAAAATTTCCGGAATAATTCATCAATTGTAAGATTAATGATATATTTAGTGGAGAAGCAAAACAAATAGCACAGAAAGAAGGTATGGCAAAATGGATGTAAAGTTTCCAATCGGGCCATTGCAAGTTCCCGAAAACGTAAGCGTAGCCGATATTCAAAAATGGTGGAAGGAAATCAAGACATACGCGGATCGACTAAGACAAACGGTTGGCTCATTAAGCGATGAGGAATTAGAGAAAACATACCGCGAAGGCAGCTATACTGTACGTCAGCTTGTTCATCACATAGCGGATTCCCAGCTGAATATGTACCAACGCCTGAAACTGGCTTTGACAGAAGACACTCCGACAGTCCCGGCTTTCAATCAGGACAAGTGGGCCGTCCAGCCGGATACCGAGCTTCCCGTAGAAAGCTCCATTAAGATGTTGGCAGGCATAAATGAACGTCTCGCAGCACTGTTCGGCAATATAACGGAAGAGCAGCTAAATCGGTCATTCATTCATCAAGTAAACGGTGAGATTACCGTGGCAACAAAATTGGCGAAATTAGCATGGCATGAAGAGCATCACTTAGCCCATATCAAACTTGCATTGGCAGACGGAAAGTCTTGACCGCTTTAACCTTATAGCAAACATTCGTTGTTTACGATTGCAAAACACCAGGCATCCTTAAAAGGCAGATGCCTGGCTTTTATTTCATCCACTGCGCAAGTCCATGCTGCCTATGGGAGCCTGAAAATTTGTAGAACGTGCTACCAAGACTGGTAGAAGCATCTTTCAAAACCATTGCCTCTCATTCCTCTCTTATCTACTCTTTATACCTCAATAGTTTTACGATATATCTTCATTGTTAAATATAGCTACTATTTCAGTATAGTATGTTGTACAATCATAAGGGCTCTTAAAGGAGGGTACAAAGTAGCTCAAATTCATTCGAATAAAAATACCTATTATATTCGGTCTTAAAATGAAAGGTGAATTTCATGAAAAAAAATAGAATCACATTGAAATTAGGATGGTTTTTGCCGACTTTCATGGTAACTATAATTATTGTACCATTACTTTTATTAGGTTTAATATCTTACAAAGATGCTGTTCTGCCAACAACATTCTTAGGTTTGTACGAGACGACAATCGAAAAAAGCATCCTATCTTTTTATTGAGTAAACCCTATTTCATTTATATAAAGTTGAAAATCCTGATGGTCTTCTTGTTGATGTTTCAATTTTAATTTTCCTTCATATAATGACTCCCCTGTTGGCAAATCACTTATAATTAGGGCTTGTCCACTACTTGTAGCATAAACAATATATATTTTTCCATTCATCACCTTACTATAAGATGTCTGCTCTTCACCCGTACTATCTGGTAAATCAAAGGTCAACTTTTCGTCCCATTTCCCAGTTTCGATATCATACCGGTTGACCTCTAAACCATTCGCTGCTTGTGACGGAACATAAATTGTAGAGTTAATGATTGTCGATGCGCCGTCTATAGTTGCCAGTATGTCGTCAGGTCCCACTAACTTTTCGGATCGATTCTTTTCTATATTGTACACCAGGTATTCAGACGCGACTGTAGTTGGTTGACCATCGCTTTGTACCAATTCCTCTTCAAAAGCCTCGATTCGAATCAAAAGATAGTTAAATCGTTGGAAAGGTTCAACATTATTGATTACTTGCATGTCAGACCATCCATTCTTTACTGTGGGAGTAGAAGCAATGATGTTATCACTTACCAGTTTCCCCTCTTCCACATCAATTGTATAGACATGGAATTGGTATTCCCCCTTGCTATCTTTTCGATACCCCTGGGTGATCACCTTTAATTCACCACCTACGACTTGGACAGCTTCCACCTGCATCCAAACGTAATCCTCTCTTTCCGGGACATCTATCCGAAGTGCTGTACTTTCTTTTGTTTCTTTATTCAATACTTCAATATCGAAAGACAAATCCTTCGCAGGATGCACATAGGTTTTCGAAGTAACATTAGCATATGCCAATAAATTCTCATCTTCAAAAAAATTAGTAGACACCAGATCCTTGCTCCGCATAAAATTCTTTTGCTGCTTCACTAACTTGTCAAACATCGGCGGTACATGTATTCTATCCAATTTTTGTAGAAAGGATTGATGATTTGGATCTTTGTTTTCTCCATTAGTGATGTGTATCGGCTGGGACATGTGGTTCCAATAAACGCCGTCTATCATTATGTTTTTCACTTCATCCTCATTGCCGCTCACTTTTTCAAATTCAATTTCTACAAGCTTATTTGCGGCGAAACTGGAGTGAGTGTAAAAAGTTCCAATCACAAGCAGCGTAACCAAACAAATCGAAATGATTTTCCAATAGCGCTTCATCTGTATGACCTCCCGTCAAACCCTTACTTTGTTCTTCATCAGAAAATGGCCTATCCAAATTGCACAAGCTAGGACAAGAAGACCTGCCGTTAACTCCATGAAAAACAGTTCCTTAGGATAAAAATAACTTTTCAACATGAACTCATTCACCAGTATCGGTGCAAAAAAGACGAAAAGGGAAACACCACAATACAGAAGACCATACACAATCCCCTTTAGGCGATAAGAACGTTCAAACAAAATGGCTGTAAACACAATACATACAGCTGCAATACCACTGCCGTAATAAAGAATAAATTCAATAAAAGTATTTGGAAACAAGACATTCAAATTGTTGATATTCGTAATCTCACTAACAGAAAGATCCGTACGAAACTCACTTGGAACCATCCACTGCAACACCTGAATTTCAATTGGCAATAATACTAGTTGTAAGGCAACGAGGCCTAAAACATAAAGTAAAATCGTTGTCGCTTTTGCTAAATAGATATGAATGCGCGCTGTCGGCAACATGAACAAACGATAACTGAATGTGTTTTTCCCAAGCCAATCACGATACCAAATAAAGAAAACATAAATCACTAATATAACGCCGGAGACTACAATGGGTCCCATAAACCACGCTGTCTGAGTAATATTAAAAAAAGACATTGGCCCATAGCTTTCGATAAACTCACTCTTTGGCATGAATTCCTTGTAAATCATCTCATTCGCTCGATTTACATACAATTGCGCTTCCACAATAACCCCAGTAACTTGCGTAAGAATCGTAAGTCCAATTAACACGAGATAGAGCTTTAAAAAACGGATAAACTCGAAATTGATTAACTTCAAATAACGATTCATGCTTGATACACCTCTCTCATGACGTCAATTACCGATTTCCCTTCTATTTCTCTTACTTCTTCTGTGTCAAATTCTTTTAAAACGACACCGTTATCCAGCAGAACCGCTTTATCAATCAAATGTTCAATATCATTAATTTCATGTGTTGTGATAATGACTCCGCGGCCTTCAATCAAGTGACTCGTAAATACGTCGGCAATTTGCTCACGACTGAATATGTCAATCCCTGAGAAAGGTTCGTCCATTAGGACATAATCGACATCCATCGCTAACCCGAGAATCAGGTTTACTTTGGCGATATTTCCTTTTGACAGTTCAGAAATCCGATCTGTTTCATTCAGTTTAAAAAAGTGAAGAAGCTCACTGGCACGGGCCTTGTTCCAGCTGTCGTAAAAGTCGGCCATGAATACAAAGGCTTCTCGTATTTGCATATGCGGCAGCATCGTGATGGCATCCGGTATGAAGGTGATTTTTTCATAGCTCTTACTATGAATTTTTTCACCGTCGATGAGAATTGTACCGCTATTGATGGGCGTTAACGCCATAATCGCTTTCATAATGGTTGTTTTTCCGACACCATTAATGCCAATTAAACAAGTGATCTTCCCTTTTTCTGCGGTAAAAGACACGCCTTTCAACACGTTCTTCTTGCCAAACTTCTTGGTTACATCTTTTATTTCAATCATGAAGATCCCCCTATTTAATTAATTTCCCTTTTCGTACGTATCCTTCACTAAACTCACAGCCTCTTGTATAGGTACATTAATGGTTCGAACCGATTGAACAAATGTCTCAACCGCCTCCAAAATCAGTTCCTCTCTTACCGTTTTTAGCACCTGCTCATCTTTCGTAATGCGGCTAGGTAAATTCCCCTCGGTGAAAATCAACCCTTGTTCCTCCATTTCTTTATACGCTCGCTGCGCCGTATTGGGATTAATCTTAAGCCGATTCGCCAGTTCCCTTCTCGACGGAATCTCCTGACCCGGCTCAAAGTCACCTTTTGCAATCTGTTCTTTAAAATGCTGAATCACTTGGACATAAACAGGATCACGATTATTAAACTTTACCGCCATGGACCCAACTCCTAAAACATTTTGTAATTTCTACTTCTTTGTATTAAGCGGTTAATACAGTAACAGCAAAAAAATCCGAGTATAACATCTGCAACGGACGTACTAAGCACGTAATACAGTTGGGATAAAAAAATACGTTTACACAATATTTCGTATCACACCCTTAATACAATTCCTATATAAACGTAGGCTACAACTTATAGTTCAAGCCTTGTACTTATAAGAGCCGACAAATGTATTAAGCGTATAATACATGCAACAGTTTGTATTATACGCTTAATACGCCTCCGATGTCAAACAAAACAGTCAAAGGCACTCGTTGTATTCAGAACTGTTTTAGTACCAAGCTGCCTCGCAATGGGAACGTCCTGAAGACAAGTTAAGGGACCAGGTCCATTTTGAAAGGCAGACTTTCAGGGGACCCGGTCCCAATTTGTATTTACTTTTCATACCTCTTCAATTTCTACTGGGGGCAATTGTCCGGCAAACAAGCACCGTTTTTACAGCCGTTTATCCGGATTGGCGGGTGTGCCTTCCCAACATTCCGCCCCTTGCAATCCGGGTACGGTATCCGCTTTGAATACCGGGTTTAGCCCTTGGCGGCGTTGAGCCGTGAAGTCCTGTAGCACTCTGAAAGCGACCCGGCCCAACAACATGATGACAATCAAGTTGATGACCGCCATGAAGCCCATGAACAAGTCCGCCATATCCCAGACGACCCCCACTTTGGCCATCGCTCCGAAAAATACCATTCCCAAGACGAGAATCCGATAAAGCACCATCCAATTTTTATTCGCTTTGATGAATTCTATGTTTGTCTCGCCATAATAATAGTTCCCGACGATGGAACTGAAAGCGAAGAACATGATGGCGATGGCAACGAAATAAGGAGCCCATGAACCGACATGGACAGCCATTGATGCCTGAGTCAGCAGAATACCATTCTGCTCTCCCGATTCATACAACCCGCCAAGCAGGATGACAAATGCCGTTGCCGAACAGATAATGATCGTGTCGAAGAATACGCCCAAACTTTGGACAAGCCCCTGTTTGGCCGGATGAGACACATTAGCCGTCGCCGCGGCGTTCGGCACACTTCCCATACCCGCTTCGTTGGAGAACAGGCCGCGTCGGATCCCTTGCATCATCGCCGCCCCGACGCCGCCGCCGACAAACTCTTTCAGTCCGAAGGCATGTTCAAAGATCAAGAGGAACATCGCCGGAACTTGAGTAATATTAATGGCCACGATGAATAGCGCCAAAATGATGTAGAACGTCGCCATGATCGGGACAATTGCCTGCGTAACTTTTACAATACGTTTGACCCCGCCGAATACGATGAATGCGGTCAAGACGACGAGAAAGATTCCAACAACCCAATTCGGCACACCGAAGACGTCCACGAATGATTGACTGATCGTATTGGATTGCACCGCATTGAATATGAAGCCGAAACTCATTGTCAAAAGAACTGCAAAGACGATTCCCAGTTTGCGCTGACCAAGTGCCTTTTGTATGTAATACGCAGGCCCGCCACGGAACGTATCTCCATCCCGCACTTTGTACACTTGAGCGAGCGTACTCTCTACGAATGCAGTCGCCATCCCGATGATAGCGATGATCCACATCCAGAAAACGGCACCGGGCCCGCCGATTCCGATGGCCAGCGCCACCCCTGCGACGTTCCCTGTTCCGACCCGCGAAGCGGCACTGATCGTGAAGGCCTGGAAAGGTGAAACACCGTCATTGCTCTCCTTTTTCTCGACAATGAGGCGGAACATCTCCCCGAACAGCCGGATTTGCACAAAGTTCGTACGGATGGTGAAATAGACACCCAACACCAACAGCAAAGCGATTAAAATATACGTCCAAATAAAATTATTCAACGGTCCGACTAACCATTCCAACACATCTGAGAACATCCGGACACCTCCTTACTGTGCTTATACCCTGCAAGGAAGCGGATTACACAGTTTATTTTCATCTTATAAAACTAAGGCAGCAATCAACCCGAAAAGAAACAGAGGAATACTATAATGAAGGAATGTTGGCACACAAGTATCCCAAATATGGTTATGCTTGCCGTCTGCATTCAATCCAGCTGTCGGTCCGAGAGTACTATCGGAAGCAGGTGAACCTGCATCTCCGAGTGCTCCTGCTGTACCGATCAATGCAGCTGTTGCCATTGGAGAATAACCGACTGCTGCGCAAATTGGCACGAACAGCGCAGCAATGATTGGAATCGTGCCGAAGGATGAACCGATTCCCATTGTAATCAATAATCCGACGAGCAGCATTACGATGGAGACCATCACTTTATTATCGCCTATGATGTCTGCTGCGGACGTTACAAGCGCATTCACGGCACCTGTCTCTTTCAGTACGGTAGCATATCCGGAAGCGATCAGCATAACGAAGGCAATCATACCCATCATGCCAATCCCGTCATTTACAATCTGGTCCCCATCACGGAATGGGATGACATTCGTTACGAACATCACGAAGATCCCCGCGAGGGCCCCCAATATGAGCGTGTCCGTAATCAGCTGAACAGCCAGCGCTGTGAGTATCGAGACAATCCTGAAACCGTGACGATACGTAAATTGCAGGCCCTGCTCTTGAACAGCTTCCACTCGCTCTTCACTGATCAACGCTGCCTTCTCATCTCCGTAGTTACGTTTTTTACGATATGTAATAAAAATCGCTACCAATAAACCAACAATCATTCCCGAGCCTGGAATAAGCATTGCCATATTTGCAGTGGCAAGCGAAATATCCATGCCGCCCGCTTTCATTTCTTCGATAATAATCCCTTTAAAAATCAATCCGAAGCCCGCAGGAATCATAATATACGGAGCCTTCAAGCCGAATGTCAATGCAGCAGCTAACGCCCGACGGTCTATCTGCATTTTATCGAATAAATGAAGCATCGGCGGAATTAAAATCGGAATGAATGCGATATGTATAGGTACGACGTTTTGTGATAAGCAGGATACCCCTGCAATTGCCAGCAATAAGATCGCCCGTTTACCTTTTAATACTTAAATTAAGCTCTTCACCAAGAAACCAGCGATACCCGACATGCCGATCATGACCGCAAACATCCCGAGTAAAATATAGCTTAACGCCGTATTCGCCTGTCCGCCCATACCTGAAACGAGGATCGTTGTCGTTTCGGCTAATGACAAGCCTTCCAGTAAGCCGGCAAGACCAGCCGCCGCCAAGATGGCAAAAATGACATTGACACGGAGCAAACTGAGCACCGCCATGACAATGACTGAAATAACTACTGAATTCAATAACATAACTGTCCTCCCGTAGACCTCTGTTCCAATGCCAGTCTTCCTTCCCGGAGGCCAGCATCCACTGAGCATTCCCACTGATAACGCAAAGCAAGACAGAAGATCGATGTTTATCATACCATCTTCCGCCCTTACTTTGTCACCTGTCGCTTAGTTTAATGAGAAGTTCTTCAATCATTCTTTTGGCAAAAAGTTTTCTGCAAATTGTTTATAGTCCATCTCATATAGCCACTTTGCGGCCTTTTCAATGTCTTTGGAGAAAATCCGGTCTTTAATGATGCTCGGAATCAATGCTCGGGCTTCCTTATAAAATGCTTTTGTGAAGTCTGCAAGCTGATCAGCACCGCGATATTCTGCTGCCTGCAAAGCACAAATCAATTCAATAGCCAGCACTCGGCGAGCATTTTGTATAATTTGATGGGCATGGCGCGAACCGATCGTCCCCATGCTTACATGGTCTTCTTGGTTTGCAGAGGATGGGATGGAATCCACACTTGCCGGATGCGCCAATGTTTTATTTTCTGAAACGAGTGAAGCTGCTGCATATTGCATAATCATTGCCCCCGATTGCAAGCCAGGTTCAGGACTCAGGAACGGTGGCAAATCATTCAACTGAGGGTTGACGAGACGTTCGATCCGGCGCTCCGAAATACTTGCAAACTCGGCGACTGCAATTTTCAGGAAGTCCATGGCAAGTGCAATCGGCTGACCATGGAAGTTACCACCTGAGATGACTTGCTCACCATCATCAAAAATAAGCGGATTGTCTGTAGCGGCGTTCATTTCAATTTCCAATTTTTTCTTTTACGTAATCAAGCGCTTGCCACGAAGCTCCATGAACTTGCGGTATGCATCTTAAAGAGTACGCATCCTTTGCACCCCACCCCACAACATTTTCATCCAACATTAAAACACTACCACCCAACCAAGTAACAATCACTCAAAACCTCGAAACGCCCTCGTCCCACCTTACAACGTTTTCACCTAACCTCAAAACGCTCAACCTGTCCCAAAACAAAAACCCTCCCCCGGCAAAATACCAGGAAAGGGTTGTGTATATACAGATATTAACGTTTTGAGAACTGTGGTGCACGACGTGCGCCTTTAAGACCGTATTTTTTACGTTCTTTCATACGAGCGTCACGTGTGAGCAATCCAGCAGATTTCAATGTCGGACGGAAGTCAGGATCTACGTTAAGTAGTGCACGTGCAACGCCGTGACGGATTGCGCCTGCTTGTCCTGTGAATCCGCCGCCGTGGACGTTTACAAGGATATCGTAGCTTCCAAGAGTTTCAGTTGCAACGAGTGGTTGCTTGATGACTTCGCGAAGTGTTTCAAATGGTACGTAGTCTTCGACGTCACGGTTGTTGATGACGATTTTGCCATCTCCAGGAACGAGACGTACACGAGCTACTGAGCTTTTACGACGGCCAGTGCCGAGATATTGTACTTGTGCCAAAGGTGGTTCCTCCTCTTAATTATCCGCGAAGCTCGTATGCTTCCGGTTTTTGTGCCGCGTGCGGATGTTCCGCTCCAGCGTAGACGTAAAGTTTCTTGCCTGTTTGACGGCCGAGTGGACCTTTTGGAAGCATCCCTTTGATCGCCAATTCAAGCATTTTTGTTGGGTAGTTGTTACGCATTTCAAGCGCTGTACGTTGCTTGATGCCGCCTGGATGTCCAGTGTGGCGGTAGTAGATTTTATCTTTCAATTTGTTGCCTGTCAATTCGATTTTATCCGCGTTGATGATGATGACATAGTCACCTGTGTCAACATGTGGTGTGAAAGTCGGTTTATGTTTTCCACGAAGAATGGAAGCCACTTCAGAAGCCAGACGACCAAGTGTCTGTCCTGCAGCGTCTACCACTAGCCATTTACGTTCGACTTCCTGACCTTTCGCCATGAATGTTGTGCGCATAGTCGTTATCCTCCTAATAAATCAATCTGTTCCGTTTTCTCTATCCCTAAACACAAGAAACCTTCCGGGGCTTTTTTGTGGGGTTATTGAAATACCATTATTCATCTTATAGGGTATTCCACAATAAGTCAAGCAATTTCCGAAAAAACGCCAGGAAAAGTTGCCTCACTCTTCATAGGTCACGCTATGAAGGTATAAACCGTGTGCTGGCGCGGTTTTCGGGCCCTTTTTACGGTCTTTCGACTCTAAGATTTCCTTGACATCCTCCGGGGCGTTCCAGCCGATGCCAACCGCTAATAACATCCCTGCAATCGTCCGTACCATATTGTATAAAAAGCCGTCTCCCTCAATCGTCAACACGAGCAGATTCTCACGTTCCTCCAGCGTCAGCAAGCGGACTGTCCTCACTTTGCTGGCCGTCGCCGTCTTCGTCGAGCAGAAACTTGTAAAATCATGCTCGCCGAGGAAATACGCCGCCGCTTCCCGCATCCGTTCCACGTCAGGCTTCCACCTTCCCAGATGAACGGCGTAATTGCGTTCAAACGGACTTTGGATTTCACTGTACGACCATTTGAAAACGTAAGTCTTTCCTGTCGCTGAATAGCGTGCGTGGAATTCGTCGTCGACATATTCCGCCCCGACGATCCGGATATCTTTCGGCAATAACACATTCAATGCCATGATCCATCGATCCGGCTCCAACTCGAGCTTCGTATCGAAATGGATCACTTGTCCATATGCATGGACACCTGCATCAGTCCGGCCGCTCGCCACTGAATAGACGGTTTTGTCTTTATGCACTTTTCGCAGTGCTTTGTCGATTTCCGACTGGACGGTCCGCATGCCCGGCTGAAACTGATACCCGGCAAAATGGGTTCCGTCATAGGAAACGGTAGCTTTCACACGTTTCGTCCGCATTCTTTCCACTCCTTACGATCTGAACAGCACGAGGATCACGCCAAGGACGACAAGGAGAGCCATCGTGACCGTATCCCGCCAATGCCAATGCAACTGACGGTAGCGCGTCCGTCCCTCGCCTCCGCGGTAGCCTCGTACCTCCATCGCGACCGCCAGATCCTCCGCCCTCTTAAAGGCGCTGACGAAGAGCGGTACGAGCAATGGAATGACCGCACGAACCCGCTCTTTGAGAGAACCCGTGCTAATATCGGATCCGCGGGCCAACTGCGCCTTCAAAATCTTATCGGTCTCGTCCATCAAGGTAGGGATGAACCGCAGCGAAATGGACATCATGAGGGCCAACTCATGGACCGGCAACTTCAACCGCTTGAACGGCCCCAATAAATCCTCCATCCCGTCCGTTATGGAAATCGGGGAAGTCGTCAACGTCAAGACTGAAGTCATCAAGACAAGGACGAGAAACCGGATGGAGATGAAAATCCCCTGCCGCAGCCCTTCCTCATACACTTTGATGAATTTCCAATCGAACAGCAAGGCGCCGTCCTTTGTGAAAAAGATATGCATGAGCATCGTAAAGATGATCAGAAATATGATTGGCTTCAACCCGTTGATCAGGAAATAAAGACGGATCCGGGAACTGAAAATGGTCAATAACGTGAAGCCCAACAATATCGCATACGTTGCGACATTATTCGCCAAAAAGACGGCAATGATGAATAAAAAGACGAATAACAGTTTCGAACGGGGATCCAATCGATGGACAAACGAATCTCCCGGAATATAGCGGCCGAAAATCATCTTCTCGAGCATCAGCGGCCACCTTCCTTTGCAACGGCGGCAATCGCCTCGGCAAGCTTTTCTTCCGTCAATGCCAATCCAGGCAATGGCCGGCCGATCAACTTCTCGATATCCCGCTGAAATTTGACCGAACGCGGAACGCCGAGCCGGTAGGCAGCCAATTTCTCTGCATCGCTGAACACTTCTTCCGGTGTCCCCTCCATGACGGACCGTCCTCCGTGCATGATGATCACATGATCGGCGTAACGGGCCGCGTCCTCCATACTGTGGGTGACAAGGACCGTCGTCAGGTTCTTTTCTTTATGAAGCCGGTAGAACAGCTCCATGATCTCTTTCCGCCCTCTAGGGTCCAGGCCCGCCGTCGGTTCGTCCAGGACGAGGATCGATGGATTGAAGGCCAGGACACCTGCAATGGCGACACGGCGCATCTGGCCGCCGGAAAGGTCGAACGGGGATTTCTGGGCAACCTCGGGAGGAAGACCGAGCAATTCGATCAATTCATGTGCCCGCCTCCGCGATTCCTCTTCAGGGACGCCGAAATTCATCGGGCCGAACATGATATCCTTCTCCACGGTCTCTTCAAAAAGCTGATGCTCCGGAAATTGGAAGACAATCCCGACATTGCGCCGGATGTCCTTCAATCCCTTCGCCTTCGTCCCGGCGGAGATTTTCGAAGCACCAATCTGCACGGCCCCTTCAGAAGGCTTGAGCAAGCCATTCAGATGCATGAGCAATGTCGATTTCCCGGACCCCGTATGTCCGATGATCGCCGTATAGGTACCCGAGGCGATTGTAGCGTTCACGTCTTGCAAAGCCCGCTTCTCGAACGGCGTGTCCTTCCCGTACAAATACCCTACTTGCTGAAGTGAGATGTCCATAATTCATTCACCAACTCTTCTTCCGTCATATGCTCGCCATCCAGCGGCAACCCTGCCTCCCGCAACAATCCGGACACCTTCATAGCGAACGGCAAATCCAGTCCGATCTTCTCGAGCTCCTTCCCGTCAGCGAAGATTTCTTCCGGAGTTCCGACCTTCAGCAGATTGCCCCGGTTCATGACAATGATCCGATCCGCGAGCAGCACTTCTTCCAAGTCATGGGTGATCGAGATGACCGTCAATCCCGTTTCCTGTTTCAGTTCGCTGACAACCCGAATGACCTCATCCCGCCCTTGGGGATCCAGCATTGATGTCGCCTCATCCAAAATGAGAAGTTCCGGACGCAAGGCAAGTGCACCGGCAATGGCCACCCGCTGTTTCTGTCCCCCTGATAAATGATGCGGTTCATGATCAAGGAAATCGGCCATCTTCACTTTTTCCAGCGATTCGTGCACACGGGCCACCATATCTTCAAAAGGGACTCCGTTGTTCTCCAAGGCGAATGCTACATCATCTTGCACGGTCGAACCGACAAACTGGTTGTCCGGATTCTGGAAGACAATCCCCATCCGCGAACGGAGTTCCCATAAGTTCTCCTCCGTCAACCGTTCCAGGAACAGATTGACCTGCCCCTCACTCGGAAAGAGCAATCCGATCATCAATTTGGCGAGAGTGGACTTGCCCGATCCATTATGACCGACAATGGCGATCCATTCTCCCTCTTTGACTGTGAAGGACACCTGATCGACCGCTTTTCTCGCTTCTTCGCCTTCCACGTGATAGGAAAAGCTCACTTGGTCCATGGACAGAATTTCCTTCATCATCAACCACCTCCAAATCAAAAGCGTAGGGCGCCTGCCTAGCCCCGACAAGCGCTGGAGGGCTTTCCAATAAAGGCGCTTTTTGCCTTTATGGAAAGACCGAAGCGACTCGAGGGACTGGCGCCCGGAGCCTAGACGTAGCTACACTAGCTTAAAAAATACCCATATGTAAAAACTGTATAATTTCATAAGAATAAAAAAAGCGCGCACCTCATCCGAAGAAATGCGCACAGATCTATGACTGGTGCCGGGTGCTCAATCCGACCCAGCGGATGAGGTGCGTAGAGCTAGACCAGTCGGCAATAGCTCCGCCGCTGATCATAACACTCAGCTTTTCAAATTGTCGTATAAATGGAGATTTATTTTCAAAAAGGGTGTGGCTCTGTACAAGTCAGACACACCCTTTTTGAAAATGGAACGAAGCCAGAAGGATCCGATCCGAAAACCTGCGGCAGTTGCCGTAGGTTCAATTCATGCTAGCTGCATGAAATTAGACAAGCTCGATTACTACAACAGGTGCGCCGTCTCCACGACGAGGTCCCATTTTCAGGATACGAGTGTAGCCGCCTTGACGCTCTGCATAGCGAGGTGCTACGTTGTCAAATAGTTTTTGAAGTGCAAACACTTCTTGTTCGTTGCCTTCTGCATCTTCAGTCGTGACAAGTTCACGACGGATGAATTGTGCAGCTTGACGGCGTGCATGCAAGTCACCGCGTTTTCCAAGCGTGATCATTTTTTCAACAACGGAACGCACTTCTTTCGCACGTGCTTCTGTCGTTTGAATCCGTTCATGTACAATCAAATCTGTAGCAAGATCGCGAAGCATCGCTTTACGTTGTGAGCTCGTACGACCCAATTTTCTGTATGCCATCGAAGTTTCCCTCCTTCAATCTATATGATCGCTCAATCTTCAGTACGCAACTCAAGATTCAGCTCGTCTAGTTTTGCTTTGACTTCTTCTAGTGATTTGCGGCCAAGATTGCGCACTTTCATCATTTCGTCTTCGGTCTTGTTGGCAAGTTCGAGGACGGTATTGATACCTGCACGCTTCAGGCAGTTATAAGAACGCACGGAAAGATCCAATTCCTCGATCGTCATCTCAAGGACCTTCTCTTTCTGGTTTTCTTCTTTTTCCACCATGATTTCAGCAGTTTGTGCTTCATCTGTCATGCCGACAAAAATATTCAAATGCTCTGTCAGGATCTTTGCCCCGAGCGAAACCGCTTCTTTTGGACCGATGCTGCCATCTGTCCATATATCAAGTGTCAACTTATCGAAGTTTGTCATTTGACCGACACGAGTGTTTTCCACCTGGAAGTTGACGCGTGAAACTGGAGTGTAAATAGAGTCGATCGGAATAACACCAATCGCAAGATCCTCACGTTTGTTCTGATCGGAAGGTGCATAGCCTCTCCCACGGATGGCATACATCCGCATGCGCAGATGTCCGTTTTTACCGAGGGTCGCAATATGAAGTTCCGGATTCAATACTTCCACATCACTATCATGCGTAATGTCGGCAGCAGTGACCGTCCCTTCCCCTTTAACATCTATTTCAATCACTTTCTCTTCGTCCGAATAGATTTTGAGAGCCAGTTTCTTCACATTCAAAATGATGGTGGCAACGTCTTCCATGACACCTTCAATTGTCGAGAATTCGTGAAGGACCCCATCGATTTGAATAGACGTTACGGCAGCCCCTGGTAATGAGGAAAGAAGGATGCGGCGCAAGGAGTTTCCTAACGTGTTTCCGTACCCACGCTCCAACGGTTCGATAACGAATTTACCGAACTTGGCATCTTCACTGATCATAACTGTTTCAATCTTCGGTTTCTCAATTTCGATCATTCATTTACCCTCCTTCAAAACGTCGAATGTATAGGCCGTTCCATATTGAAATCGATTTTCACAGACGGCAAATTGCAATCGCACAATTCTAGTATTGGCAAAAATTGTGTTTCTCAATCAAATGGAATAAAAGCCATTATACACGGCGGCGTTTTGGTGGGCGGCATCCGTTATGCGGAACTGGAGTAACGTCACGGATTGCTGTAACTTCGATACCTGCTGCTTGAAGTGAACGGATAGCCGCTTCACGACCAGCACCTGGTCCTTTAACAGTTACTTCCAACGTTTTAAGTCCGTGTTCCATGGAAGCTCTTGCAGCTGTTTCTGCAGCCATTTGAGCAGCGAATGGAGTCGATTTACGGGAACCTCTGAAACCTAGTGCGCCCGCACTGGACCATGAAAGTGCATTTCCTTGCATGTCAGTAATAGTTACAATTGTATTGTTGAACGTCGAACGAATATGCGCAATTCCAGATTCGATATTCTTTTTCACACGACGTTTACGAGTTTGTTGTTTACGTGCCATGTTAAGAAGAACCCTCCTTTACTTATTATTTTTTCTTGTTAGCAACTGTCCGTTTTGGACCTTTACGTGTACGTGCGTTGTTTTTCGTGTTTTGACCGCGAACCGGCAAGCCGCGACGGTGACGGATCCCACGGAAGCTACCGATCTCCATCAAACGTTTGATGTTGAGGGAAGTTTCACGGCGAAGGTCCCCTTCGACTTTCAAGCTGTCGATCTGCTCACGAATTTTATCAAGCTCTGCATCAGTCAAGTCACGAACGCGTGTTTCTTCAGAAACGCCAGCTCCCGCCAACACTTTTTGTGCAGTTGTTTTACCAATACCGTAAATGTAAGTCAATGAAATGACAACGCGCTTATCGCGCGGAACGTCTACTCCAGCAATACGTGCCATATACAGTGTGCACCTCCTTTTGAATTAACCTTGTCGTTGTTTATGTTTTGGATTTTCACAGATTACCATGACTCGGCCGCGTCTGCGGATGATTTTACATTTCTCACAGATCGGTTTTACAGATGGCCTTACTTTCATCTTACCCAACCTCCTTCAATAGTCCGGAGTGCAAAAGTTTACTTGAAACGGTATGTGATACGACCACGTGTCAAATCGTAAGGCGAAAGTTCCATCGTCACTCTGTCGCCAGGCAGGATGCGAATAAAGTGCATACGAATCTTACCGGATACATGCGCAAGAATCGTGTGGCCGTTTTCCAGCTCCACTTTAAACATCGCGTTAGGCAACGTTTCGACTACGGTTCCTTCAACTTCAATTACATCGTCTTTCGCCATCAATCCTGTCTCCCTTCTATATACAATAAAGGTTCTCACCATCGAGCGGCCTCGGTCGCTTTTCAGCATCCTACAACATATGTCCGGAGTGCATGAATGATGTTCGAAAGACGTCTGTCACATTTCGTTTCCCGCTGGCCGCTCCTGGCTCACAAAATGGAATCCGCATCAAGTTGGATGGCGGATAACCAAGTGGCCGTGGATGAGTTTTCATTGTGTTATACAGTTCTTTCCACAAAACACATTATACATGCACATGCAGGAAAATGCATTCGGTGTGCTCCAGAACGGCATACCCACTGAACTCCGACCAGTTCCTATACCGGGCACCATATGCTTTTGCAGCTCGTTGTAATGTCCCTTCCGTGCAGCTGACACAGTGAAAACCTGCAATGACACTCTGTGCCCGGAAAGGATCACTGAACGCTCGCTTTTTTCAATACTGCGTCCAGATCATTGAAAACGTCCTTGATGTCCTGTTGCCCATCGATGTTCGACAGCACACCTGCAGCTTCATAATATGCTAGAAGCGGTGCCGTCTGATTCATATTTACTTCCAGACGGTTCGTAACAGTTTCCGGATTGTCATCCGCACGCTGATAGAGTTCGCCGCCGTCTTTATCACATTTCCCTTCGACTTTCGGAGGGTTGAATTGCAAATGATAAGAAGTACCGCACACTTTGCAGATGCGACGACCTGTCAGTCTTGCGACCAATTCATCTTTCTCTACTTGGATGTTGAGAACATGCTCGATTTTGCGCCCCATATCCGCAAGCAGCGCGTCGAGCGCTTCCGCTTGAGGTACAGTCCGCGGGAAACCATCGAGCAAGAAACCTTGATCGCAATCGGATTTGCTTAATCGTTCACGTACAATTCCGATAGTCACTTCATCAGGAACAAGAGCACCCTGATCCATGAACGACTTCGCTTTGACTCCAAGTTCCGTGCCTTCTTGGATAGCAGCACGGAACATATCGCCTGTAGAAATATGAGGGATTCCGTACTTTTCGACAATACCGTCCGCCTGTGTTCCTTTACCGGCTCCAGGCAGACCCATTAATACGATATTCATACGCCTTGCCCTCCTCATGCCACCAGGTGTTTCCAGTGGACATTATTTGATAAACCCTTTGTAATGCCGCTTCACAAGCTGCGACTCCAGTTGTTTCATCGTTTCCAGAGCAACCCCGACGACGATGAGCAAACTTGTTCCGCCGATTTGCATGGCAGACGGGAGATTTGCGAACTTGATGAAGAAAATCGGCATGACGGCAACGGTCGCCAGGAAGATTGCACCGACAAACGTAAGTCGGTACAGCGTGCTGGTCAAGTAGTCCTGCGTGTTCTTCCCTGGACGGATGCCCGGGATGTATGCGCCCTGTTTTTTCAGATTGTCTGCAATGTTTTCCGGGTTCACTTGGATGAACGCATAGAAATACGTGAACGCGAGGATCAATGCGACATAGAAGAGCAAACCTAATGGCTTCTCGTAGTCGAACGTGTTCATGATGAACGCTGTCACACTGTTCGGTTCAAAGAATGCAGCAATCGATTGTGGTGTTATGAAAAACGCCACAGCAAAGATCACGGGAATGACCCCTGCAGCATTTAATTTCAATGGTAAATGTGTCTGTTGGCCAGCCGTCGTTTGACCGCGTCCTGTGACACGCTTCGCATATTGGATCGGAATTTTACGCAAGGCTTCTTGGACGTAAATGACTCCGACAATTACCGCTATGATCACGAGGAGCAATAGGAGCATGATCGCCAGTTTGATGAATAGCGCATCGCCCGCATCCTGGATCTGAGTTGCGTAAAGTTGGTTGACTGCATTCGGGATAGCCGACACAATCCCGGCAAAGATGATAATGGAAATCCCATTTCCGACACCTTTCGCCGTAATTTGCTCGCCCAGCCATAGAAGAAATGCAGTTCCTGCCGTCAATACGATCGCGATAACCACATATGTCGAAACACCTTCGCTTATGATCAGCTTGCCATCATACATCCGGTTGAACCCGAAAGACATGGCGATCGCTTGGATAAACGCAAGGATTATAGTGAAATACCGTGTGAACTGCGCAAGCTTCCGTCTTCCGACATCCCCTTGCTTCGCCCATTCAGTGAATTTCGGCACAACATCCATTTGCAGAAGCTGCACAATAATGGATGCCGTAATGTACGGCATGATTCCCATCGCAAAGATGGAGAACTGCGCTAATGCGCCACCGCCAAAAGTGTTCAATAACCCAATGAACTGATTTGTTTCCTGTTGTAAAGCAGTTGCATCAACGTTCGGAACGGGAATGAATGTCCCGAGTCGGAAAACGATGAGCATAAGCAGTGTGAAAATGATTTTAGATCGGATATCTCTAACACGCATGAAGTTGGAGATCGTCTGAAACATTAAATCACCTCGGTTTGCCCGCCCGCTTTCTCAATGGCTTCTTTCGCAGAAGCGGAGAATTTGTGAGCTTTGACAGTGATCTTTTTCTCAAGAGTTCCGTTTCCAAGAATCTTAATCCCAGATTTGGCGTTGCTCACGATGCCTGATTCGATCAAAAGCTCAGGAGTCACTTCTGCACCTTCGTCAAAACGATTCAACGTATCCAGGTTGACGATCGCGTATTCCTTGCGATTGATGTTTGTGAACCCACGTTTAGGCAAGCGTTGGAAAAGTGGAATTTGCCCACCTTCAAACCCTAAACGCACGCCACCGCCGGAACGTGAATTTTGACCGTCATGACCGCGACCAGATGTTTTACCGTGACCTGATCCTGTTCCGCGTCCAACACGTTTGCGTTGTTTACGAGCGCCTTCGGCTGGTTTCATTTCGTGTAGTTTCATCTTTTGGCACCTCCTTATTTCAAAATAGGAATTATTGTTCTTTTACTGAGACCAAGTGATTCACTCTGTTGATCATGCCGCGGATTGCGACGTTATCTTCGTGTTCCACTGTTTGGTTCAGCTTGCGAAGTCCAAGTGCTTCAACTGTTTTGCGTTGTGCCGGCTTTGAGCCGATTACGCTCTTTTTAAGGGTGATTTCAAGTTTGTTCGCCATTGTGTTTCCCCCCTTAACCTAGCAGTTCTTCTACAGATTTGCCGCGTAGTTTAGCTACTTCCTCAGCGCGTTTTAGTTCTTTCAATCCAGCGATTGTTGCACGGACCATGTTGATCGGTGTGCTAGATCCGAGGGATTTTGAAAGGATATCTGTGATGCCTGCGAGTTCAAGTACCGCACGGACAGGTCCGCCTGCGATAACTCCAGTACCCGGTGCAGCTGGTTTGATGAGGATCTGTCCTGCACCAAAGCGACCAATCACTTCGTGTGGAGTAGTTCCTTTGACCATCGGTACGACAACCAAATTCTTTTTCGCATCTTCGATTGCTTTACGGATTGCATCTGGTACTTCTTGTGCTTTCCCAGTACCGAATCCGACACGTCCGTTTTTATCTCCGACTACGACAAGAGCAGTGAAGCGGAAACGACGTCCACCTTTCACGACTTTAGCTACACGGTTGATCGTAACTACGCGCTCTTCGAATTCACTTTTATTTTGATCATTACGACGCATGAAATATGTCCCTCCTTCTTAATTAAAATTCCAGACCGTTTTCACGAGCTGCGTCCGCAAGAGCCTTTACACGGCCGTGAAATAAGTATCCGCCACGGTCGAAAACAACTGTTTTCACATCTTTTTCAGTCGCTTTTTTCGCGATCATTTCGCCCACCTTGGCTGCTGCCGCAGTGTCTGATTTCGATTCGCCGGCAAACTCCTTATCCATTGTCGAAGCACTTGCAATCGTCACTGAGTTGATATCATCGATCAATTGCGCATAGATGTGCTTGTTGGAACGGAAAACATTCAAACGTGGACGAGCTGCAGTTCCGCTGATTTTCGTACGGACACGGCTATGACGTTTTTTACGCACTGCGTTTTTGTCTTGTTTCGTAATCATCGTGGTCACTCCTTCCGGATGCCTTTAAGCGGCATTATTTACCTGTTTTACCTTCTTTACGACGTACGTGTTCGCCTTCGTAGCGAATCCCTTTGCCTTTGTATGGCTCTGGTGGACGTACTTGACGGATGTTCGATGCAAGTGCACCAACGCGTTCTTTGTTAATTCCGCGAACGATGACTTTTGTGTTGGAAGGAACTTCGACTTCGACGCCATCTTCCGGTGTGAACTCAACTGGATGTGAGTATCCGACGTTCAAGACTAGTTTCTTCCCTTGAAGCTGAGCACGATACCCGACCCCGATCAATTCCAATGAACGTTCGAATCCTTTTGAAACACCTGTTACCATGTTATCAAGAAGAGAACGTGTTGTTCCGTGGATAGAACGGTGTTCTTTGGACTCAGTAGGGCGTGTCAACGTGATCACGTTGCCTTCCTGCTCGATTTTAATATCCGAATTAAATGTGTTTGTAAGTTCGCCTTTCGGTCCTTTGACAGTGACGAAGTTGTTGTCAGCGATAGTGACTGTCACGCCTTCAGGTACCTCAATCGGCTTATTGCCAATACGGGACATTCCATTGCACCTCCATTCATTTGTTGCGGATTACCAGACGTATGCTACTACTTCTCCGCCTACTTGTTTCGCGCGCGCTTCTTTGTCAGTCAACACGCCGTGTGATGTGGAAACGAGGGCGATGCCTAAGCCATTCAAAACTTTTGGCACTTCGTTCGATTTCGCATATACACGAAGACCTGGTTTCGAAATACGTTTTAGACCAGTGATGACACGCTCGTTGTTTTGACCATATTTAAGGAAAATGCGGATGATGCCTTGTTTGCTATCTTCCACGTATTCAACATCGCGGACGAAACCTTCACGTTTCAAGATTTCTGCGATTTCTTTTTTCATGTTAGAAGCAGGTACTTCAAGCTTCTCGTGACGAACCATGTTCGCGTTACGAATGCGTGTAAGCATATCTGCGATCGGATCACTCATTGTCATTCCATTTACCTCCTTCCCAAATTTAGGGGATTACCAGCTAGCTTTTTTAACGCCTGGAATTTGTCCCTTGTATGCTAGTTCACGGAAACAAATACGGCAAAGTTTGAATTTACGATAGACAGAGTGCGGACGGCCACAGCGCTCACAGCGTGTGTACTCTTGCACTTTGAACTTTGGCGTACGTTGTTGTTTAGCGATCATTGATTTTTTAGCCACGTTTTCGCCTCCCTCTTAGTTTACTTTTGGAACGGCATGCCGAACTGCGTCAAGAGCTCACGAGCTTCTTCGTCTGAGTTTGCAGTCGTAACGATGACGATATCCATACCGCGAATTTTAGAAACTTTATCGTAGTCGATTTCAGGGAAAATAAGTTGTTCTTTCACACCAAGTGTGTAGTTTCCGCGACCGTCGAATGCTTTCTTGGAAACACCACGGAAGTCACGTACACGCGGTAGGGAAATTGAGATCAGCTTATCGAGGAATTCGTACATACGCTCGCCGCGCAATGTAACTTTCGCTCCGATTGGCATTCCTTCACGAAGACGGAATCCAGCGATCGATTTCTTCGCTTTTGTGATGACCGGCTTTTGGCCGGAGATGATTGTCAAATCTTCCACTGCCGCATCAAGTGCTTTAGCGTTTTGGACCGCATCACCAACACCCATGTTAATGACGATTTTGTCCACTTTCGGTACTTGCATTACGGATGTATAGTCAAACTTGCTCATGAGAGCAGGTGTGATCTCTGTATTGAACTTTTCTTTTAAACGGCTCATCTATTGGACCTCCTTTCATCTTGTCGCTTATTTATCCAGTGATTCACCGGATTTTTTAGCAACACGAACTTTTTTGCCATCTTCGAATTTGTATCCTACCCGACTTGGCTCGCCTGTTTTAGGATCGATGACCATGACGTTCGATACATGGATCGTCGCCTCTTGGCTGATGATTCCACCTTGAGGATTTTCTTGATTCGGTTTCGTATGTTTTTTGATGATGTTGACACCTTCAACAAGCACACGGTCCTTTTTAGGGAAAGCAGCAAGAATCACACCGGTTTTACCTTTGTCTTTACCAGTGATGACCATCACTTTATCACCTTTTTTAACATGCATTCTGTCGCACCTCCTTGATTGGCACTCTCATGGGATTAAAGAACTTCTGGAGCGAGTGAAATGATTTTCATGAAGTTGCTGTCGCGCAGTTCACGAGCAACCGGTCCGAAAATACGAGTTCCACGCGGGCTCTTGTCGTCACGGATGATAACGCATGCGTTCTCGTCAAACGTGATGTAGGAACCGTCTTTACGACGAACTCCGCTTTTTGTGCGAACGATAACTGCTTTTACGATGTCGCCTTTCTTGACAACGCCGCCTGGTGTAGCTTTCTTCACTGTACATACGACAACATCACCGATATTTGCAATCTTACGGCCTGTTCCGCCTAGTACTTTAATTGTGAGAACTTCACGAGCGCCTGAGTTGTCGGCAACTTTCATACGACTTTCCTGTTGGATCATTGAGGTACCCTCCTCTCGGATTTAAATCTCCGAACGTAATTTAGATGATGATCGCTTTCTCGACGATTTCCGTTACACGGAAACGCTTTGTCGCCGATAATGGACGAGTTTCCATAATGCGGACGATGTCTCCGATTTTCGCTTCGTTCAATTCATCATGGGCCTTGAACTTTTTAGAATACTTTACACGCTTGCCGTATAAAGAGTGCTTCTTTTGCGTTTCGACCATTACAGTAACTGTTTTATCCATTTTGTCGGATACGACACGGCCTGTATATACTTTGCGCTGGTTACGCTCAGTCATGGCTGCAACCTCCTTCATCAGTTATTTGCACTGATTTCTCTTTGACGTATTACGGTTTTCATGCGCGCAATGGATTTGCGGACTTCCCGGATGCGTGCAGTGTTTTCTAATTGTCCTGTCGCTAATTGGAAGCGAAGGTTGAAAAGCTCTTCTTTCAGTGATTTCACTTTTTGCTCGATCTCTGCAGTTGTCAAGTCACGGATTTCTTTAGCTTTCATTAGATTCACCACCAATTTCTTCACGTTTTACAAACTTACATTTGACAGGAAGTTTGTGAGATGCCAGGCGAAGCGCTTCACGTGCAACTTCTTCTGAAACACCTGCGATTTCAAACATTACACGGCCAGGTTTAACAACCGCTACCCAACCTTCAACAGCACCTTTACCGGAACCCATCCGGACTTCAAGAGGCTTTTTGGTATATGGTTTATGCGGGAAGATGTTGATCCAAACTTTACCGCCACGTTTCATGTAACGTGTCATGGCGATACGTGCAGATTCGATTTGACGGTTTGTGATCCAAGATGATTCCAGGGATTGCAGACCGTATTCACCGAACTGAACTGATGCTCCGCCTTTCGTAGTTCCGCGCATTTTACCACGGAATACACGACGATATTTAACGCGTTTAGGCATTAACATATTAGTTGCCTCCTTCCTCAGAGTTCTTCTTCACTGGAAGGACTTCTCCACGGTAAATCCATACTTTGACACCTAGTTTACCGTAAGTTGTGTCTGCTTCTGCGTGCGCATAGTCGATATCTGCACGAAGCGTATGGAGTGGAACAGTACCTTCGCTGTAGTGCTCCGCACGTGCGATGTCAGCACCGCCAAGACGTCCGGATACTTGTGTTTTGATTCCTTTCGCGCCAGCACGGATTGTGCGTTGGATCGCTTGTTTCTGTGCACGACGGAATGATACACGGCTTTCCAATTGACGTGCGATTGATTCTGCAACCAATTTCGCGTCAAGGTCAGCGCGTTTGATTTCAACGATGTTGATGTGTACACGCTTGCCAGTCAATTCGTTCAGGCTTTTACGAAGTGCTTCGACCTCGGAGCCACCTTTTCCGATTACCATACCTGGCTTCGCAGTGTGAATTGTAATATTAACGCGTTTTGCAGCACGCTCGATCTCCACTTTAGAAACAGAAGCGTCTACAAGACGTTTTTCGATAAAATCACGGATTTTCAAGTCTTCGTGTAAAAGAGTCGCATAGTCTTTTTCTGCATACCATTTGGACTCCCAGTCACGGATGATACCGACCCGCAACCCGTTAGGATGTACTTTTTGACCCACGAATTATCCCTCCTTCTTTTCTGATACCACTACAGTGATGTGGCTCGTACGTTTGTTGATCGCACTTGCACGGCCTTGTGCGCGTGGACGGAAACGTTTCATTGTCGGACCTTCGTCAACGAATACTTCGCTAACAATTAGGTTTTCGACATCCATTTCATAGTTGTGTTCAGCGTTCGCTAGAGCTGAATTCAGTACCTTCTCTACGACCGGAGATGCCGCTTTTGGCGTCAGGCGTAGAATCGCGACAGCTTCACCGACTTTTTTGCCCCGGATAAGATCAACGACCATACGGACTTTGCGAGGAGCAATACGGACTGTGCGGGCAGTAGCTTTTGCTTGTTGCATCAAAATAACCTCCTCTCAATTAACGTCTTGTTTTCTTATCGTCGGCGCCATGTCCTTTGTATGTGCGCGTCGGTGCGAATTCACCTAGTTTATGACCTACCATATCTTCAGTCACATAAACAGGAACGTGCTTACGACCGTCGTATACAGCAATCGTCATTCCGATGAACGACGGGAAGATTGTTGAACGGCGAGACCAAGTTTTGATTACCTGTTTTTTCTCTGAGTCCTTTTGTGCTTCCACCTTTTTCATTAGGTGATCGTCAACAAAAGGTCCTTTTTTCAAGCTGCGGCCCATGTCGGAACCTCCCTCCGTGTGTGTACTACGGTCCAATCATTGAACCGCAGTGCATCCACATTATTTTTTACGACGACGAACGATGAGTTTGTCGGATTTTTTGTTTTTCTTACGAGTTTTAAGACCAAGTGCCGGTTTACCCCAAGGAGTAACTGGGCTCGGACGACCGATTGGTGTACGGCCTTCCCCACCACCGTGTGGGTGATCGTTCGGGTTCATGACAGATCCGCGGACTGCTGGACGTTTTCCTAACCAGCGGGAGCGACCTGCTTTACCGATGTTGATCAATTCATGTTGTTCGTTTCCGACTTGACCGATTGTAGCGCGGCAAGTGGAAAGGATCATGCGGACTTCACCGGATTGCAGACGAATGATGACGTATTTGCCTTCACGTCCAAGCAGTTGTGCTGAAGTACCAGCTGAACGTACCAATTGTCCGCCTTTTCCTGGTTTCAATTCGATGTTATGAATTGTTGAACCCATTGGAATGTTTTCTAGTGGAAGAGTGTTACCTACGCGGATATCTGCATCCGGACCAGACATGACTGTCATGCCGACTTGCAATCCTTTCGGTGCGAGGATATAACGTTTCTCCCCATCTGCGTAATTGATCAGCGCAATGTTCGCCGAACGGTTTGGATCGTATTCGATTGTAGCAACGCGTCCAGGAATGCCATCTTTGCGACGTTGGAAATCGATGATCCGGTATTGGCGCTTGTGGCCGCCACCTTGGTGACGAACAGTAGTCCTACCTGTGTTGTTACGGCCGCCTTTCCGAGTAATCGGTGCAAGCAATGATTTTTCCGGCTTATCCGTCGTGATTGCGGAGTAGTCCGAAGAAGTCATGTTACGACGTCCGTTGGAGGTAGGTTTGTATTTCTTAATCGCCATTGTTGTTCCCTCCTTCGTATAATTGACTAGCTTGTGTTATTTCAATCAGATTTCGAATAGTTCAATGTCTTTCGAGTCTGCTGTCAGGGTAACGATCGCTTTACGGCGTTTGTTCGTGTAACCTGCATGGCGACCCATACGTTTGAACTTGCCTTTGTAGTTCTGAACGTTGACTTTTTCAACGTCTACACCGAAGATTTCTTCGACCGCTTGTTTGATGTGCGTTTTATTTGCACGAGTGTCGACTTCGAATGTATATTTTCTGAGTTCCATTTGTTCAGAAGAACGCTCGGTAATGACCGGACGTTTTAATACATCACGTGCTTCCATTAACCAAGCACCTCCTCTACTTTTTGGACTGCTGCTTTCGTCATGACGAGTTTGTCGTGACCGACAAGATCAAGGACGTTAATGCCGTTTGCAGTGATGACGCTGACGCCAGGGATGTTGCGTGCAGATAGTGCAACTGTTTCATCCAGATCAGCCGTGACAATCAATGCTTTCTTGTCGATGGAAAGAGCGGAAAGAACTTTCATGAATTCTTTTGTTTTTGGCGCATCAAATGCAAGTCCTTCAAGAACGATCAGGTTCTCTTCACGCACTTTTGAAGAAAGTGCAGAGCGAAGGGCCAATCTACGGACTTTTTTCGGCAATTTGTAGCTGTAGCTACGTGGTGCTGGACCGAATACGATACCACCGCCACGCCATTGTGGTGAACGGATGGAACCTTGACGTGCACGTCCAGTCCCTTTTTGGCGCCATGGTTTACGGCCGCCGCCAGCGACTTCTGCGCGTGTTTTTACTTTATGGTTCCCTTGGCGCAAAGAAGCGCGTTGTTGAACCAATGTTTCGAATAGGACTGCTTCGTTCGGCTCGATTCCGAAGATCGCATCGTTCAATTCGATGTCGCCGACAGTAGAACCAGTCTGGTTTAGTACGGATACTTTAGGCATTCTGTTTTCCTCCTTCCTTTACTGATGATCAGTTTCCTTTTACGGCACTTTTCACTTGGATTAGTGATTTGCGTGCTCCAGGAATGTTCCCTTTAACGAGTAGCAGATTGCGTTCTGCATCCACCCGTGCAATTTCTAGGTTTTGGATTGTTACGGTTTTACCGCCAGTACGTCCAGGGAGCTTTTTCCCTTTGAATACGCGTTGTCCGTCAACCGCACCCATGGAACCGGGACGACGGTGGTAACGGGAACCGTGAGACATAGGTCCGCGTGATTGTCCGTGGCGTTTGATAACACCTTGGAATCCTTTACCTTTTGATGTTCCTGTAACGTCGACAATATCGCCTTCTACGAATGTATCGACTTTGACTTCCTGACCAACTTCGTACCCATTTACGTCTAATCCGCGGAATTCGCGAATGAAGCGCTTAGGTGCCGTTTCAGCTTTTGCAACGTGTCCTTTTTCAGGTTTGTTTGCAAGCTTTTCACGTTTATCTTCAAATCCAAGTTGGATTGCTTCGTAACCGTCCGTTTCAGCAGTTTTCTTTTGAAGAACTACGTTTGGAGCAGCTTCGATAACAGTCACTGGGATCAGATCGCCGTTTTCAGCAAAGATTTGCGTCATGCCGACTTTTCTTCCTAAGATTCCTTTGGTCATTTGTCACACCTCCTGAATTAATGTGAGTAATATTTTTTATCGATTAAAGTTTGATTTCAATGTCAACGCCAGATGGTAAATCAAGTTTCATCAACGCATCGACTGTTTGTGGAGTCGGTTTGACGATATCGATCAGACGTTTGTGTGTACGCATCTCGAACTGTTCGCGCGAATCTTTGTACTTATGTACCGCACGAAGGATTGTGTAAACCGATCTTTCAGTTGGTAGTGGAATCGGACCCGACACACTAGCACCCGAACGTTTTGCAGTTTCTACAATCTTTTCTGCCGATTGATCAAGAATCCCATGATCATATGCTTTCAAACGGATACGAATCTTTTGTTTTGCCATTATTTTCCCTCCTTCTCGCCTATTTTCTAGACATTCTCCACGGAAATTTCCCACACACATGCCATGGCAAAGCGGCCGGGTGTGTCGGCAACCTCCCGCTTCATCGCAGTCAAAGACCAACATTCAACATTATACATAAAGAAAAAGAATCCCGCAAGCCTTTTGACGAAATTCTTTCTAAGACTTTATTATTATAAACTCATCCCGCTTGTAATGCAAGGCTGCCACTAATAGTCCGAACATTTTTGCTAGACGGGGTGGTGGTGGAGTGGCATTGGTATTTCCAGGGGGACGCGGGAGTATGGAGCGGGGTACGGGATTATTGGCGGGGAAGAATGATTTATGGGCAAGGTTCCTTGCTTTTTGAGCACGATCGGCAGGGACATGAGCGGGAAAGCCGTTGGTGCAGGCGGGACGAAAGAGGTTATGAGCGTTCAAGCAAAGTTACGGGCTCGGGACAAGCGGGAATGAGCGCTGATCTGTGTTTTATAAGCGCGACTTACTTGTATATGGGCGTGGGTCCAGGATTATGAACGAAACAGACAGGAGAATGAGCGACCATGCAGGGTTATGAGCGCGAGAGGCCGGGTTATGAGCGCGGACAGCGTTAACTGAGAAAACCGTATCAGCATCAGCGAAGACGCAATAGCTTCCGTTGTCCTGTCGAAGCTATCAACATTTGCGCGAAGTTATCAGCGTTCCATTGAGGATATCAGCTTTGGGGCCAAGTTATCGGCTTCGGCACGAAATTATCAGCACTTCACCCGAGTTATCAGCATTTGTGCATCCGGAAGTGCGGTGCCATGAATCAATTGTTGGGAGAGCCCTCTATTTGACCCTAGGCTACCCTGCCTTAACTATCGCCAACCGCTAATTCCGAGCAAATCAAAAACCCGCCACGGGGGCGGGTTTTCATTCGTGCGAATGTATGATTAAGCTTGGATTGTTGCTACAACGCCAGCGCCTACAGTACGGCCACCCTCACGGATTGAGAATTTTGTACCTTCTTCAAGAGCGATTGGAGCGATCAATTCTACTGTCATTTCAACGTTATCCCCAGGCATAACCATTTCTACGCCTTCAGGAAGTTCGATAACGCCAGTTACGTCCGTTGTACGGAAGTAGAACTGTGGACGGTAGTTAGAGAAGAATGGAGTGTGACGTCCACCCTCTTCTTTAGAAAGAACATATACTTCAGAAGTAAATTTAGTGTGTGGAACGATTGAACCTGGTTTTGCAAGAACTTGTCCACGTTGGATGTCATCACGTGCTACCCCACGAAGAAGTGCACCGATGTTGTCTCCAGCTTCTGCATAGTCAAGAAGTTTACGGAACATCTCTACACCTGTAACAGTTGTAGATTTCGCTTCGTCTACGATACCAACGATGTCGACTACGTCGCCGACTTTAACTTGTCCACGCTCAACACGGCCTGTTGCTACTGTACCACGACCAGTGATTGAGAATACGTCCTCAACTGGCATCATGAATGGTTTTTCAGTGTCACGTGGTGGTGTTGGGATGTACTCGTCAACAGCGTTCATCAATTCAACGATTTTCTCTTCCCACTCAGCTTCACCTTCAAGAGCTTTTAGAGCAGAACCTTTGATAACTGGAATGTCATCGCCAGGGAACTCGTACTCAGATAGAAGGTCGCGAATTTCCATTTCAACTAGTTCAAGAAGTTCTTCGTCGTCTACCATGTCACATTTGTTCATGAAGACAACTAGGTAAGGAACACCTACTTGACGTGAAAGAAGGATGTGCTCACGAGTTTGTGGCATTGGGCCGTCAGCAGCAGATACTACTAGGATACCGCCGTCCATTTGAGCAGCACCAGTGATCATGTTTTTAACGTAGTCAGCGTGACCTGGGCAGTCAACGTGTGCATAGTGACGTTTGTCAGTTTCGTACTCGATGTGTGAAGTATTGATCGTGATTCCACGCTCTTTTTCTTCTGGCGCGTTATCTACGTCAGCGTAAGATTTCGCTTCTCCACCCATTCTTTTTGAAAGAACTGTTGCAATTGCAGCAGTTAGAGTTGTTTTACCATGGTCAACGTGACCGATTGTACCAACGTTAGCGTGCTCCTTGGAGCGGTCAAATTTTTCTTTTCCCATCTTGGAAATCCTCCTTAAAATATAAAAGTATTGTATTTCTATAGCTACGGGTGCCAGCGGAGCAAGGGGCTCCACCAACTACCCATATCTTACAAGGATTCATGGTCGGAAACAAGAACGAGTTCTTATTACTGACCTTTATTTTTCTTGATGACTTCTTCTGAAATGGATTTCGGAACTTCTTCGTAGTGATCGAACACCATGGAGAAGACTCCACGGCCTTGTGTGTTGGAACGAAGAGATGTTGCGTAACCGAACATTTCAGCAAGTGGTACCATTGCACGTACGACTTGTGCGTTACCGCGAGCTTCCATACCTTCTACGCGTCCACGGCGTGAAGTGATGTCACCCATGATGTCGCCCATGTATTCTTCCGGAATGATGACTTCCACTTTCATCATCGGCTCAAGAAGAACTGGGTTAACTTTCGATACAGCGTTTTTCAATGCCATGGAAGCGGCAATTTTGAACGCCATTTCGTTGGAGTCTACATCGTGGTAAGAACCATCGAATAGACGTGCTTTGATATCGATCAATGGATAGCCGGCGATAACCCCGTTGTCAAGCGAGTCGCGAAGACCTGCTTCAACTGCTGGGATGTACTCACGCGGAACAACCCCACCGACGATTGCGTTTTCGAATTCGAAACCTTTTCCTTCTTCGTTCGGGGAGAACTCGATCCAAACGTGACCGAATTGACCACGACCACCTGACTGACGTACGAATTTACCTTCGACTTCAGCAGATTGACGGAATGTTTCACGGTAGGAAACTTGTGGAGCCCCTACGTTCGCTTCAACCTTAAATTCACGGCGTAGACGGTCAACGATGATATCAAGGTGAAGTTCACCCATACCAGCGATGATGACTTCGCCTGTTTCTTGGTCTGTATGTGCACGGAATGTCGGGTCTTCTTCTTGCAATTTAGCAAGGGCTTGACCCATTTTGTCTTGGTCCGCTTTTGTTTTCGGTTCGATTGCAACCGAAATAACCGGCTCAGGGAATTCCATGGACTCCAGGATGATTGGCGCTTTGTCGTCACAAAGCGTGTCGCCTGTTCCTGTGTCTTTCAAACCAACTGCTGCAGCGATTTCACCCGCATGCACTTCTGAAATTTCTTCACGGCTGTTCGCGTGCATCTGCAGGATACGACCTACACGCTCACGTTTTCCTTTTGACGAGTTCAATACGTATGAACCGGATTGAAGTACGCCGGAATAAATACGGAAGAAAGTAAGCTTCCCGACAAACGGGTCTGTCATAACTTTGAACGCCAGAGCAGAGAATGGCTCGTCATCGCTGGATGGACGCTCTTCCTCTTCCTCAGAGTCAGGGTTGATCCCTTTCATCGGAGGAATGTCAATCGGTGATGGAAGGTAGTCGACAACTGCGTCAAGCACAAGTTGGACCCCTTTGTTTTTGAAAGCCGTACCGCAAACGACCGGGTAGAATTCAACCGCGAGTGTCGCTTTACGGATTGCTGTTTTGATTTCCTCAACGGAAAGCTCTTCGCCGCCAAGGTATTTTTCCATGAGATCTTCATCAAAGTCAACGATTGCTTCGATTAGTTTCTCGCGGTACTCCTCAGCTTGCGCGCGGTACTCTTCCGGGATTTCCTCAATAGTAGTATCTGTACCAAGGTCATTCCCGTACATTGTCGCTTTCATTTCGACAAGGTCGATGATTCCGCTGAATGTATCTTCTGCACCAATCGGCAATTGGATTGGATGCGCATTCGCTTGAAGACGGTCATGAAGGGTCTTCACTGCATACAGGAAGTCCGCACCCGTTTTGTCCATTTTGTTGACAAATACAAGACGTGGAACACCATATGTCGTAGCTTGACGCCATACCGTTTCAGTTTGTGGCTCAACACCTGATTGAGCATCAAGAACAGTAACTGCACCGTCAAGTACACGAAGTGAACGTTCCACTTCGACTGTGAAGTCTACGTGTCCTGGTGTGTCGATGATGTTGACACGGTGGCCTTTCCATTGTGCTGTAGTTGCAGCGGAAGTGATCGTGATCCCACGTTCTTGCTCCTGCTCCATCCAGTCCATTTGGGAAGCCCCTTCGTGCGTTTCACCGATCTTGTGGATCTTACCAGTGTAAAAAAGGATCCGCTCTGTCGTCGTCGTTTTACCGGCGTCAATGTGAGCCATGATACCAATGTTACGAGTATTCTCTAAGGAGAACTCTCTAGCCATTTTGTATATCTCCTTCCGATTCGGATTAGAGTATTCAGTTCATTCAGCGAATAGGATGCGACCAGAACAAATGCGATCTGCACCTCGGTTTAGTGGCCAGCTGAATGTAAAAATGGATGTCCAATTCAAACAAGGCAATGTAAATTTGCGCAATGAAAGCGCCGTTGATGATTTGCCCGGACTTTTCGGCAGGTAATCTCGAATCCGGTATGGATCTTTGATCGCCTAGAGGAAAGGCCTGTTAAATTGGACCATCCGATCTTACCAGCGGTAGTGAGCGAATGCTTTGTTCGCTTCCGCCATTTTGTGCATTTCTTCACGACGTTTTACGGAAGCACCTGTGTTGTTGGAAGCGTCGAGGATTTCGTTCGCAAGACGTTCTTCCATCGTTTTTTCACCGCGGCTGCGGGAATAGTTCACAAGGTAGCGAAGGCCGAGAGTCGTACGGCGATCCGGACGGACTTCTACTGGAACTTGGTAGTTCGCTCCACCTACACGGCGTGCGCGAACTTCAAGTACAGGCATAACATTGTTAAGCGCTGCTTCGAATACTTCGAGTGGATCCTTTCCGGAACGTTCTCTAATAAGTTCGAACGCACCATAGAGGATTTTTTGGGATGTACCTTTTTTACCGTCAACCATCATTTTGTTGATGAGACGTGAGACGAGTTTCGAATTATAAATCGGATCCGGAAGTACGTCACGTTTTGCAACAGGACCTTTACGAGGCATGTTGTTTTCCTCCTTTCGAGATGATCAGTTCAGAATGATTATTTCTTTTCTTTTGGTTTTTTCGCACCGTACATAGAACGGCTTTGCATACGACCTGTAACTCCAGCAGTGTCAAGCGCACCACGAACGATGTGGTAACGAACACCCGGTAAGTCTTTTACACGGCCACCGCGGATTAGGACAACACTGTGCTCTTGCAGGTTGTGGCCTTCACCCGGGATATATGCGTTGACTTCCAACGAGTTTGTCAAACGTACACGTGCATATTTACGAAGAGCCGAGTTCGGTTTCTTCGGTGTCATTGTACCAACACGTGTGCAGACACCCCGTTTTTGTGGAGAGTTTACGTTGGTCATTGACTTTTTGAAACTGTTGTAAGTTTTTCCGAGCGCTGGTGATTTAGATCCTGCCACCTTCGATTTACGTGGTTTGCGGACCAATTGGTTAATTGTAGGCATCGGTTTTTCCTCCTTTCAAACATGATTTAGTAAGACCACACATCCAGGTGGTTCATTTTTTGGGTAAAAACAAAGTCTTTGTGTTATTTCACACAAAAACCATTATCCAGTGATTGCAACAACCGCTGCCCCGACTTGTATGCCACACGCATCTCCGAGCTTTTCCCTCGACTCTACGTAATTGACAGGTACGCCGTGAGATTCCGCTGCGTCCAACACCGGATTGACAACTCGCCCTTCGGCATCCTTTGCAACGATGACCTCGATCACGTCGCCGGCGCGTATTGCTTTCACTGTCTGCTTTGTACCGATGATCGTCTTTTTTGCCTGTTCGACTTTTTCATAAGACATGAGCATATCCTCCAAAGCACAGACATTTAACTATCAACCTTTTGTATATTATCACCTGAAGATAAAACTGTCAACACATAATGGAAAGGACGGGGGGATTTTTTATGCCCCCCGTTTTGCGGATCCGCCTTTATTCCGCTGCAACTTTTTCTGAAACGCTATCCTCTTCATCATGCACCATTTCAATATGGCGATAACGCTGCATTCCTGTTCCAGCCGGCACCAGTTTCCCGATGATGACATTCTCTTTCAGGCCAAGCAATTCGTCGGTTTTCCCTTTGATCGCCGCATCCGTCAAGACACGCGTCGTCTCTTGGAAAGATGCCGCCGATAGGAAAGATTCCGTCTCGAGCGAGGCTTTTGTAATTCCGAGGATGACAGGTCGGCATGTAGCCGGCACTTTGCCAACTTGCAATACCTCCGCGTTCGCTTCGGCGAATTGATGGATATCGAGCAAGGATCCTGGAAGCAGATCAGTGTCGCCCGCTTCGATGACACGGACTTTCCGCAACATTTGACGGACCATGACCTCGACGTGCTTATCGCCGATTTCAACCCCTTGCATACGATATACTTTTTGAACTTCTTTCAGCAGATACTCCTGAACCGTTGCGACATCTTTTACGACAATCAATTCTTTCGGATCGATCGAACCTTCCGTAATGACTTCGCCTCGGTCAATCGTATCGCCGAGTTCCACTTTCAGGCGAGCGTTATATGGAGCCAAGTATTTGCGCGTTTCCACTTCGCCTTGAATCGTGATTTCTTTCTGGCCTTCCCGGATTTCATCGATGTCGACGATTTCCCCTTTGATTTCCGAAATAACCGCTTGCCCTTTCGGATTCCGCGCTTCGAAAATCTCTTGGATACGCGGAAGACCTTGCGTGATATCGTCTCCTGCTACCCCACCTGTATGGAACGTACGCATCGTAAGCTGTGTTCCCGGTTCACCGATCGATTGAGCCGCAATGATTCCGACCGCTTCGCCGACTTCGACCTTTTCGCCAGTCGCAAGGTTGATGCCGTAACACTTCTTACATACGCCGTGCTTCGTGTTACAAGTGAATGCAGAACGGATGGACACCGTTTCGATTCCCGCTTCCGTGATGATGCGGGCAGTATCCGCAGTGATCAACGCATCTTTCTGCAAGATCACTTCATTTGTTTCAGGATGGTAGATCGTCTTCTTCGCATGGCGGCCTTCGATACGTTCTTCAAGGCTTTCGATGATTTCCGTGCCTTCTGTCAACGCTTTGACTTCCAATCCACGATCCGTGCCACAGTCGTCTTCACGGACGATGACGTCTTGCGCAACGTCCACAAGTCGACGAGTCAAGTAACCGGAGTCGGCTGTTTTCAGCGCCGTATCCGCCAGACCTTTCCGCGCACCGTGCGTGGAGATGAAGTACTCGAGTACCGTCAGCCCTTCACGGAACGAAGATTTGATCGGAAGTTCGATGATCCGCCCAGCCGGGTTGGCCATCAGTCCGCGCATTCCCGCGAGTTGTGTAAAGTTGGATGCGTTACCCCGGGCACCGGAGTCACTCATCATGTAAATCGGGTTCGTATGTTCCAGGGAGTCCATCAGCTTATCCTGAATGACGTCCTTGGCATGGCTCCAATACGAGATGACGCGGTCATACCGCTCTTCTTCCGTGATCAAACCACGGCGGAACTGCTGCATGACTTTGTCCACTTTATCCTGCGCTTCTTGCAAGATTTCGTCTTTGTTCGGCAATACGACGATATCGGAAATACCGATCGTAATACCGGCACGAGTGGAATATTTGAAACCGAGGTCTTTCATCCGGTCCAGCATCCGGGACGTTTCCGTAATATGGAAACGCTTGAAGATTTCCGCGATGATATTCCCCAAGATTTTCTTCTTGAACGGCGGAACAATTTCCATTTCTTTCAAGTGCTCTTTCGGATCCACCGTTCCCGGAATGAAATATTTCTCCGGTGTTTCGATTTGCAAGTTGAAATCTGTCGGTTCATTGATATAAGGGAATGATTCCGGCAAGATTTCGTTGAAAATGATTTTTCCGACTGTCGTCAGAAGAAGCTGTCCGTTCTGCTCTTCCGTAAACGTCGGGTTATTTAAAGAACCCGCTTGGATCGCAATCCGGGAATGAAGATGGACGTGACCGTTCTGGTAAGCGATCAATGCCTCGTTCACATCACGGAAAACCGCTCCTTCTCCCGTCGCGCCTTCCCGTTCCAATGTGAGGTAATAGTTCCCCAATACCATGTCCTGGGACGGTGTAACAACCGGTTTTCCGTCTTTCGGGTTCAAGATATTCTGAGCCGCAAGCATGAGTAGTCTCGCTTCCGCTTGGGCTTCAGCTGATAGCGGAACGTGAACGGCCATTTGGTCACCGTCGAAGTCAGCATTATACGCCGTACATACGAGCGGGTGAAGCGTGATGGCGCGGCCTTCCACTAGAATCGGCTCGAACGCTTGGATTCCAAGACGGTGAAGCGTAGGGGCACGGTTAAGCAAGACCGGATGCTCCTTGATGACGTCCTCGAGGACATCCCATACTTCCGAATGGAGCCGCTCGATTTTCCGTTTCGCACTTTTGATATTATGCGCTAAACCGCGCTCAACCAGTTCTTTCATGACGAACGGTTTGAATAGCTCTACGGCCATTTCTTTCGGCAGTCCGCATTGATACATTTTCAAGTTCGGACCGACAACGATAACCGAACGTCCGGAATAGTCCACCCGTTTTCCTAACAAGTTCTGACGGAAACGTCCTTGTTTCCCTTTCAACATATGGGAGAGGGATTTCAATGGACGATTTCCTGGTCCAGTGACCGGGCGGCCGCGGCGGCCATTGTCGACGAGGGCATCGACAGCTTCCTGCAGCATCCGTTTTTCATTCTGGACGATAATGCCAGGCGCCCCCAGGTCAAGCAGGCGTTTCAGACGGTTGTTCCGGTTGATGACCCGACGGTATAAATCATTTAAGTCGGACGTCGCAAATCGTCCTCCGTCAAGTTGGACCATCGGACGCAATTCAGGAGGAATGACCGGAAGCACTTCGAGAACCATCCACTCCGGTTTATTGCCGGAATTACGGAACGACTCGACGACTTCCAGACGACGGATCGCACGTGTACGGCGTTGTCCTTGGACAGTCTTCAGTTCCTCTTTAAGTGTTTCCATCTCTTTTTCCAAATCAATGGCCATCAGAAGACGTTCAATCGCCTCTGCACCCATCAACGCTTGGAATTTGTTGCCGTATTTTTCCCGGTATACGCGATACTCCTTTTCAGAGAGCAATTGCTTTCTTTCAAGTGGCGTATCCGCCGGGTCCACCACGACGTACGAAGCGAAATAAATGACTTCTTCCAACGCACGGGGAGTCATGTCCAAGATGAGGCCCATCCGGCTCGGGATCCCTTTGAAGTACCAAATATGCGTCACTGGTGCCGCAAGTTCGATATGTCCCATCCGTTCGCGGCGGACTTTTTGCCGAGTCACTTCTACGCCGCAACGATCGCAGACCACACCTTTATAGCGCACCCGTTTGTATTTACCGCAATGACATTCCCAATCTTTTGTAGGTCCGAAAATACGTTCACAGAACAGGCCGTCTTTTTCCGGTTTCAACGTCCGATAGTTGATCGTTTCCGGCTTTTTCACTTCACCATAGGACCAAGATCGGATCTTATCCGGTGAAGCGAGGCCGATTTTCATATACTCAAAATTATTAACATCTATCAAGGAGCCTACCTCCCTCTAGTCTTATCGCTGCAGTTGGCTTTCCCTAAATCTTTCGCTATATCCTAAACATTTCCGTACACATCAAATCCGGACTTTTGCAGATACTGAGAAGGAGCACCAATGGGCCCCTTCTCAGCACTTCCGCATCGTTCCGGAAATCAGACTGGCTGGTCCTCTTTGATAAGGTTCAGCGCATCAGTCGGCTGCATATCATCGTCTTCGTCATGGTCGCGAAGCTCGATCTCTTCGAGGTCAAGAGATAGCATTTTAACGTCCAAGCCCAAGCTTTGAAGTTCTTTGATCAGAACTTTGAAAGACTCTGGAACGCCCGGTTGTGGAACGCTCTCTCCTTTGACGATCGCTTCATACGTTTTCACACGCCCGACGACATCATCCGATTTCACTGTCAGGATCTCCTGAAGTGTATACGCGGCGCCGTATGCTTCCAGCGCCCACACTTCCATCTCCCCGAAACGTTGTCCACCGAATTGCGCTTTTCCGCCGAGCGGTTGCTGGGTGACCAACGAATAAGGGCCAGTGGAACGCGCATGGAGTTTATCATCGACCATGTGTGCCAGTTTGATCAGGTACATGACTCCGACAGAAACGCGGTTATCAAACGCTTCTCCTGAACGTCCGTCATAAAGGATCGTTTTACCATCACGGTTCATGCCGGCTTCTTCCATCGTGTTCCAGACATCCTCTTCATTCGCCCCGTCAAATACAGGGGAAGCGGTGTGGATGCCGAGGTTGCGAGCCGCCATGCCAAGGTGCATTTCCAATACTTGCCCGATGTTCATCCGCGATGGAACCCCAAGCGGGTTAAGCATGACATCGATTGGTGTGCCGTCCGGCAAGTACGGCATATCCGATTCAGGCAGGATCCGGGAAATGACCCCTTTGTTACCGTGACGTCCGGCCATTTTGTCCCCAACGGAAATTTTCCGTTTCTGGACGATATAGGCGCGGACCAATTGGTTCACACCTGGCGGTAGCTCGTCGCCGTCTTCCCGGTTGAACACTTTGACATCCAGGACAATTCCGCCGGCGCCATGCGGCACACGCAATGAAGTATCGCGGACTTCACGTGCTTTCTCACCGAAGATTGCGTGAAGAAGACGTTCTTCGGCAGTCAGTTCTGTAACCCCTTTTGGTGTTACTTTTCCGACTAGGATATCGCCGTCGCGCACTTCCGCGCCGATACGGATAATTCCTCGATCGTCCAGGTTGCGGAGTGCATCTTCACCGACGTTCGGAATGTCTCGCGTGATCTCTTCAGGTCCCAGTTTCGTATCACGTGCTTCGGATTCGTACTCTTCGATATGGACGGAAGTGAAGACATCATCCTTGACGAGACGCTCACTGATGATGATCGCATCCTCGTAGTTGAAACCATCCCATGTCATGAATGCAGTCAGAACGTTACGGCCAAGCGCAAGTTCCCCTTTTTCCATCGAAGGTCCGTCAGCCAGGATATCGAGAGGCTTGACCCGGTCGCCGACGCTGACGATCGGACGTTGGTTGTAACAAGTCCCTTGGTTGGAACGGATGAAGTTTTCGAGACGATATGTCACGAGGTCACCCTTCACTTCTTTTCCATCCACTGTTTCAATCCGGCGCACCCGGATTTCCTTCGCTTCCACATGCTCCACGATGCCATCGACTTTCGAAAGGACAGCTGCCCCGGAGTCACGTGCGGACACATGTTCCATTCCTGTACCGACGAGCGGTGCTTCCGGATTCAGAAGAGGGACGGCTTGCCGCTGCATGTTCGCTCCCATGAGGGCACGGTTCGAGTCATCGTTCTCAAGGAACGGGATACAAGCCGTAGCAGCCGATACAACCTGTTTCGGTGACACGTCCATATAGTCAATCTGTTCGCGCTTGAATACAGTGTTATCGCCTTGGAAACGGCCGACGATCTCATCGTTGACGAATGATCCATCTTCACTGAGGATGGCATTCGCTTGTGCAACGACATAGTTATCTTCCACATCCGCGGTCAAATAATCGATTTGAGCAGTGACCTTCCCTGTCACCGGATCGACTTTCCGGTATGGCGTTTCAATGAAGCCGAATTTATTCACTTTCGCGAAGGTCGAAAGGGAGTTGATAAGCCCGATGTTCGGACCCTCCGGTGTTTCGATCGGACACATCCGCCCGTAGTGGGAATAGTGAACGTCCCGGACTTCCATCCCTGCACGTTCCCGTGTTAAACCGCCAGGTCCGAGTGCGGATAGTCTCCGCTTATGCGTCAATTCGGCAAGCGGATTCGTCTGGTCCATGAACTGGGATAGCTGGGAGCTTCCGAAGAATTCCTTGATGGACGCGATGACCGGCCGGATATTGATCAGTTGCTGAGGCACGATCGATTGCGTGTCGTTGATGGACATCCGTTCTTTAACGACCCGTTCCATCCGGGAAAGCCCGATCCGGAATTGGTTTTGCAAGAGCTCGCCCACCGAACGGAGGCGACGGTTTCCAAGATGGTCAATGTCATCCGTGTTCCCCACCCCATGAAGGAGGTTGAAGAAATAGCTGATGGACGCCACGATATCTGCAGGCGTGACATGCTTGACCGATTCGTCCACATTTGCATTTGAAATGACGTTTATCACTTGTTTCTCTTCGCTTTTCGGCGCATAGATTTTCACCGTCTGGATGACGATCGGTTCATCCAAAATGCCTCCAGCGTGTGTCAACTCCTCCGTACCGATGCCTTTTTCCAAATAAGGGATCAGGCGGTCGAGCGTACGCCGGTCGAGCAGCGTATCCTTTTCGACTATGATTTCCCCTGTTTCAGGATCCACTAGCGTTTCGGCGATGGTTTGATTGAACAAGCGATTTTGCAGGTGAAGCTTTTTATTCATTTTATAACGGCCGACATTGGCCAGATCATAACGTTTCGGATCGAAGAAGCGGGAAAACAGGAGGTTTTTCGCGCTGTCCAGCGTTGGTGGTTCACCCGGTCGCAGCCTTTCATAAATCTCAAGCAAGGCTTTTTCAGATCCTTCGGTATTATCCTTTTCGAGCGAGTTGCGGAGATATTCATTATCCCCGATCAATTCGATGATCTCCTGATCGGAAGAGAACCCGAGGGCACGGAGAAGGACGGTGACTGGAAGCTTCCGCGTACGATCAATCCGCACATGGACAACATCCTTGGCATCCGTTTCATACTCGAGCCATGCACCACGGTTCGGGATGACCGTTGCTCCGAAGCCGCGTTTCCCGTTCTTGTCTGTCTTATCGTTGTAATAGACACTTGGAGAGCGGACAAGCTGGGAAACGATAACCCGTTCCGCACCATTGATGATGAACGTCCCGTTTTCTGTCATGAGAGGGAAATCCCCCATGAAGACGTCTTGCTCTTTCACTTCTTCCGTCTCTTTGTTATGCAAGCGGACCTTCACACGCAATGGCGCTGCGTATGTAACGTCACGCTCTTTCGATTCATCGACAGGATATTTGGGCTCGCCCAATTGGTAATCGATGAATTCCAACGAAAGGTTTCCAGTGAAATCCTGGATCGGGGAAATATCGTGGAACATCTCCCGCAATCCTTCTTCCAAGAACCACTCATAAGATGCCGTCTGGATTTCAATCAGATTCGGCAGATCGAGCACTTCGCTGATCCGTGCGAAACTTCTGCGCTGACGGTGTTGACCATACTGAACTAAATGACCTGTCAACTCTTTCACCCCTCAAAACAAATATTAGTCCTTTGCGAAATCATAAAAATGTTGTATGATATCGAAAAAACAAAAAGAAAACGAGTTCCGGCAAGAGCTCATTTTCGGTTTGACAATCCGTTATCTATCGTCAGTATGCCTTTCATTTCCAAATTTCATGCAAAAGGGCATACGACCGCAATATAATAATTTCTGCATTTAACAATTATAGAGCAAACAAGAGCGCAAGTCAAGACTTTATTGCTTTCAAAATGAAATACCCTTTCTTCTTCGCCACCGTCTCCACGTTGCCGAACAGCTCCTCTAAACGAGCCATCGTCGAAGGCGCTCCCTGCTTTTTCTGAATGACGACCCAAAGTTCGCCGTCGGTTCCAAGTTTCGAGTAAGCTTCTTTGTAAATCTTGAAGACCGTTTCTTTCCCGGCCCGGATCGGCGGATTCGTCAGAATTGCCGCAAACCCTTCCGCTTTCACTGAATCCAGCGCATCGCTCGAATAGATCTTCGCATTGTCTATCCCATTCTGCTGCGCGTTATGTTTCGCCAGGGCAAGAGCACGTTCATTCACATCGACCATCTGGATTGTCCGTGCAGGAAATGAAACGGCAAGCGACAAGCCGATCGGCCCGTAACCGCATCCGACATCCAGAAGATCACCCTCTGTGTCAGGCAATTCGAAGGCCTCCGCCAATAGTCTCGAACCGAAATCGACCTCCCCTTTACTGAACACGCCTGCATCCGTCCTGAATTTCAATCGAATGCCACGTATTTCAGCGGTCCATTCTTTCGGATCGCTTTTCACTTTCGGGTCAACCGAGTAATAATGTTCAGACATGCCGTCTTCGCACCCTCCTTATTCAATCACACAGATTTACGATAAGACAAAACGAAGAAAAGCCCGTCCGTTTCCGACGAGCTTTTCTTCCATATTACGAGATTACTTAAGTTCGATTGTTGCTCCAACTTCTTCAAGTTTTGTTTTGATTTCTTCAGCTTCTTCTTTAGAAGCGCCTTCTTTGATTGGTTTTGGAGCGTTATCAACGACTTCTTTCGCTTCTTTCAAGCCAAGGCCTGTGATTTCACGAACCGCTTTGATAACTTTGATTTTTTCTTGTCCTGCAGCAGCAAGGATTACGTCGAATTCAGTTTGCTCAGCAGCAGCTTCGCCACCAGCAGCGCCGCCTGCCATTGCAACTGGAGCAGCAGCTGTTACGCCGAACTCTTCTTCGATTGCTTTTACAAGGTCGTTCAATTCAAGAACTGTCATTTCTTTGATCGCGTCAAGGATTTGTTGATTAGTCATTTGTGTTTCCTCCTAAAATTGTTTTGTGTCAGGCAATGGCCTGGGTTATCCGTTCAGGCGGCTTTCTTACGCGCCTTGCTCTTCTTTCTGGTCTGCAACTGCTTTTGTTGCAAGCGCGAAGTTGCGCATTGGAGCTTGAAGTACGCTGAGTAGCATGGAAAGTAGACCTTCGCGGGATGGAAGTTCTGCCAATGCTTTGACATCTGCCTCTGTAGCGATTGTCCCTTCGATTACACCAGCTTTGATTTCAAGCTTTTCGTTTTTCTTTGCGAAATCATTCAAGATTTTCGCAGGGGCTACTACATCTTCCGTTGAGAATGCGATCGCATTCGGCCCTGTCAGATGTTCGTTCAACCCTTCCAGTCCTGCAGCTTCAGCAGCACGGCGCGCCATTGAGTTTTTGTAAACTTTGAAGTCAACGCCTGCTTCACGAAGCTGTTTACGCAGTTCTGTAACTTGGCTGACGTTAAGACCACGGTAGTCTACGACAACGACAGACGCCGATGCTTTCAACTTATCCGAAATTTCTCCAACAACAGCTTGTTTAGCTTCTAACACCTTGCTCATCTGGACACCTCCTAAAAAGTTTGGGGTCACTTATACCGATATGAAAAAGCCCCCGGTCTACGGAAGTAGACACGAGGGCAGAAAAGTCGTCATCTTTAAAATTAAAGAGCGTCTTGTCCTCGGCAGGATCATTAAGCGGCAAGCCGCCCCTGCTGTCTACGGTACAAATGGATATGAATCACATAACGAGAGTTATTTTATCAACTTCCGTCTCGCATGTCAATACTTAATCCAAATTCAGTCCATTGAATATAGATTATTTGATATCGACGCTGGAAGGATCGATTTTAACAGCAGGACCCATAGTAGTCGTGATGTTGACGGACTTCATGTAAGTTCCTTTTGCTGCAGCCGGCTTCGCTTTTTGGATCGTTTCGAAAACAGTATTGAAGTTGCCTTCTAATTTCTCGTTATCGAATGAAGCTTTACCGATCGGTGCATGGATGATTCCTGCTTTGTCAGCACGGTATTCCACTTTACCTGCTTTGATCTCTTCAACCGCTTTTGCAACATCAAATGTTACAGTGCCTGTTTTCGGGTTCGGCATAAGGCCTTTCGGTCCAAGAACACGACCGATTTTACCGACTTCACCCATCATGTCAGGTGTTGCAACGATTACGTCGAAGTCAAACCAACCTTGTTGGATTTTATTGATATATTCAGCATCGCCTGCATAGTCTGCACCAGCAGCTTCCGCTTCTTTAAGTTTATCGCCTTTAGCGAAAACGAGTACACGTTGTGTTTTACCAGTACCGTGCGGAAGCACGACTGCTCCACGGATTTGCTGGTCGTTTTTACGAGTGTCGATTCCAAGACGGAATGCCACTTCCACTGTTGCGTCAAAATTGACTGTGCTTGTCTTTTTCGCAAGCTCAATCGCTTCTTTCAAGTCGTACGCTTTTGTACGGTCCACGAGCTTCGCAGCTTCTGTGAACTTCTTACCACGTTTAGCCATTTGATTTTTTCCTCCTTGTTTGTGGTCTTAACGGATTAAACCTCCCACGAATAAGGGTTGCGTGTTCCAAGGAACGAGCGCAACCCCCTACCAAAGAAATCGCATTGTAGAATCGGTATCAGTCTTCGATCGCGATTCCCATACTGCGAGCAGTACCTTCAACCATTGCCATCGCCGCTTCAACTGACGCTGCATTCAAGTCCTGCATTTTTGTTTCTGCAATTTCGCGAACCTTGTCGCGTTTTACAGTAGCAACCTTCTTTTTGTTCGGCTCACCCGAACCTTTTTGAAGATTAGCTGCAACCTTCAGCAATACTGCTGCCGGTGGAGTTTTTGTAATGAATGTGAATGAACGGTCCTCGAATACGGAAATTTCAACAGGGATGATAAGACCTGCTTGATCCGCCGTACGCGCATTAAATTCTTTACAGAATCCCATGATATTCACACCCGCTTGACCTAGCGCCGGTCCAACTGGTGGTGCCGGATTCGCTTTCCCAGCAGGGATTTGCAATTTAACAACTTTGATCACTTTTTTAGCCACGAGACACACCTCCTTAAGTCCGTGATGTGGTAATTGGGTTGCCCCTCCCACTCAATATGTGCCTGCCGGCTTCCGCCGGTAGAATTGGTTAATCCGTCCAGACTATCAGATTACAGTCTGACCTTTGAAATGATACCACTATTACACAATCCATGCAAGTGGTAATCAATTATAATTTTTCGATCTGATCAAAGTCCAATTCCATTTTCGTTTCACGGCCGAACATGTCGACGGAAACTTTCACTTTTCCTTTGTCCATGTCGAGTTCTTCCACTTTCCCTTGGAAGTGCGCAAATGGCCCATCCAACACTTGCACCATTTCGCCAAGCTCGAAATCGACTTCGGTCTTTTTGTCTTTGACCCCCATTTGCTTGAGGATGAAATCGACCTCTTCCGGAAGCAGCGGCGTCGGCTTTGCGCCCCCGCCCGAGGATCCGATGAACCCTGTTACGCCAGGCGTGTTCCGGACAACATACCAGGAGTCGTCCGTCATGATGATTTCCACAAGGACGTAACCCGGGAACGTCTTCTTCATGACGGTCCGTTTTTTTCCGTCTTTGAAATCCGTTTCCTCTTCTTCCGGAACGATGACGCGGAAGATCTTATCTTGCATTCCCATCGTCTCCACACGCTTTTCCAGGTTGGCCTTCACTTTATTCTCATAACCTGAGTACGTATGAACGACGTACCAATTTTTCTCCATCTCCATAAACGCGGACTGCTCGCCCGTCCCTCCTTTACTAGAAAAGCGTAAGGCATCGTTTAGCTCCGACAGGCGCTGGAGGCCTTGAAGCAAAAGGCGTTTTTCGCCTTTTGAATCAAGGTCGAAGCGACCCGAGGGGCTGGTGCCTGAAGCTAGACACTAAAAGTTCGCAGTCTAAGTTCGCCGCGTCGTGCGGCAACGACTGCATGACCTACATCCTGTAGGCCCAAGCGTAAAGCATCAAATTCCCGGACAAATGAAAAAACCCGTTCATACACAGACGGGATATTTTTCAAAGGGATTATTCGTGCCACTGAATTTAGATAGCGACATACCATTCCATGATCCGTGAAATACCGAGGTCAATGAGCCCGAAGTACACTGCCATGAAAATGACGGTGAAAATGACAACAATCGTATAGCGCGTCAAATCTCTGCGTTTCGGCCAGCTGACCTTTCTCATTTCCGAGACGACGTTTTTGAAAAAACCCGTTAACTTGCCCATTATACTGTAACCCTCCGAGTAAAGATGTATTGCCTGTCAACCGAGCGGACTCTCATGCGGTCTGCTTGTGTACGGTATGTTGATTGCAATGTTTGCAGAATTTCTTGATCGTCAAGCGCTCCGTCGGCCGATTGTTCTGAGCAGGGACGGAATAGTTACGTGACCCACATTGATCGCAACTCAAACTGATTTTCTTCATAATTCCTCATCCTACAACATTCTATGTTCCTCATCCTACAGCATCTATTCGATAAACGGACTTTGTAAATCCGCTAGTCTCCACGCCAATCAAGTTTACCTATTTTCCCTATGGTCATGCTAAAGAGTACCACCTAACGGAGATAGTGTCAATACAATGGAGCCCCGGCGGCTATTGCAACGCACCGACCTGCATATAGCGTTCGAGCTTCCGTTTGATCCGCTGCAGCGCATTATCGACAGATTTGACTTGGCGGTTCAATCCATCGGAAATCTCCTGATAGGATTGCCCTTCCAAATAAAGAGCCAGCACCTGCTTTTCTAGGCCGCTCAGCACTTTGTTCATCTCTTCCTCCATCCGAAGGAAATCCTCTTTATGGATCATCAGGTCTTCCGGGTCGTCGAGCACAGGCCCTGCAATAACATCCAGCAAAGTCCGATCCGACTCCTCATCGAAAACCGGCCGATCCAAAGAAACAGACGTATTCAACGGGATGTGCTTTTGCCGGGTTGCGGTCTTGATGGCCGTGATGATTTGTCTCGTAATGCACAACTCCGCAAATGCCTTGAACGAACTTAATCTGTCCTCCTTGAAATCTCGGATCGCCTTGTAAAGTCCGATCATCCCTTCCTGAATGATGTCTTCCCGATCTCCACCCATGAGAAAGTATGAGCGCGCTTTCAATCTGACAAATGGTTGATATTTTGTAATTAGAAAATCTAGCGCCTCTGCATTTCCTTCATGGATGATCGTAATGATCTCCGCATCGGAAAGGCCGGTGAAATCCCACATATCACCTTTGACGTATGCTTTCTCCACCAACTGATCACCCCGGTTCATTGTAGCTATTTTAACAAGTATACCGTAAGGAAAATTTTACAGTCAACCGTTCATTCAATTCCACGCCGCCATTTTTCGAATATTTCCGCCACTTCATCCGACAAGGGAATCTTTGAAATCGGGCGTTTCTCTTGAATATCCTTCACCTTGGAAGAAATATCTTTTTGTATTTTTTCCATCTCAATTTCTAACTCGCGCGCCGATTTCCGAAGAGCTCCTTGCGCGAAGATGACCCACTGCTCGGTTAAATCGGAGGTGGCTACATGGAGTTGGACACGACGACCACTCAATTCCGAGACAAGTTTTTCAATCCGTTCATCCGCCGTTTCGTTCTCCCTCGTAAACACGACTTCCACTTCATACTGCCGTTTCCGTTTTTCGATGCCCGGGACGAGGTGGGCATCAAAGACGATGATGACCCGCCAGCCCGTATGCCCTTTATATTCTGCCATCAGTTCGATCAAACGGTCCCGCGCATCGGCAAGCCGTTCTTTTTTGATGCGGCGGAGTTCTTTCCATGCACCGATGATGTTATACCCGTCCACCAGCAGGATATCGTTTTTCATTTCCGCGATGGTAGTGGCCGGCGTTTCCGCAATACTTCATACATCAACACGGAAGCGGCCACTGAAGCGTTCAGCGATGTTACATGCCCGATCATCGGTAGCTGGTAAAGAAAATCGCACTTTTCCCTTAAAATCCGGGACATCCCTTTCCCTTCACTGCCGATAATGACAGCCAAAGGCAGCGTGGCGTCCATCATCCGGTAATCGGCGGAACCGGATGCATCCGTCCCCGCTATCCAGACTCCCCGCTTTTTCAGTTCCTCGACAGTTTGCGACAAATTATTCACCCGCACGACTGGAATATGCTCGATCGCCCCTGTCGACGCTTTTGCCACGACGCCTGTCAGCCCGACGGAACGTCGCTTCGGAATGATGACCCCATGCACTCCCGTCGCGTCGGCGGTGCGCAAAATGGAACCGAGGTTATGGGGATCCTCCAATTCATCGAGAATGAGGAAAAACGGATCTTCTCCCCGCTCCTCAGCCACGCCGAATAAATCTTCCAGCTCCGCGTAGGCATAAGCCGCGACCGAGGCGACGATCCCCTGATGATTGACGTCCAGCATGGCATCCAATTTCTGTTTCGGAACCGCTTGGACGAGGATCCCCGCCTCTTTCGCCAATGCAAGGATTTCTCCAATGCTTTTTTTATTCAAACCTTCTGCAATCCAGATCTTGTTCAATTCCCTGCCCGAGCGCAAAGCCTCAACAACAGGGTTTTTCCCTCCGATCAATTCTGTTTCGGGCGCTGTCATCGCGACCCCTCCTCCTTCGGTTGTTCGACAAATCGGATAGAGGCCTCGATCAGCTCTTCCACCCGTTCCTTCCTGCCAAGCAAATACAGGAAGCCGATCACTGCCTCAAATCCGGAACTGTAGTTGTACGTCACGACATCCGTGTTTTTCGGGACGGAGCCGGATTTCGCATTGCGGCCGCGCCGGAGGACCGCCGCTTCCTCCTCCGACAAAAATCCGGACTGTTCCATGTCCTTGATGACGGCGGCCTGTGATTTCGCCGATACATAGCGCGTCGCTTCCCTATGCAGGACCTGAGGCTTCACTCGGCCGGAACGGAGCAGATGCTCGCGGATCGCCTGCTCATAGACGGCATCTCCCATATAGGCAAGCGCTAAAGCATTCAGCTGTTTGACGTCCTGGTCGCGCAATGTGTACATCGCCGTCATCCCCTTTTCCAACGAGTGCCTTGCGCGGTGTCTTCCAGCAGAATGCCTTTCGCTTTCAATTCATCCCGAATTTCATCCGCCCGGGCGAAGTTGCGTTCACGACGAGCCGCCAGCCGTTCTTCAATCAACGCCTCGATTTCTTCATCGAGCAATTCACTTTCATCGGAGAATGGCAATCCCAATACGCCCATGAATCGCTCGAATGTGACGATGAACCGCTCCAACACTTCAGCCTGTGTATTTTTCTCCAATAAATACAAATTCGCCAGCTTCACCAAGTCAAAAATGGCGGCAATGCCGTTTGCTGTATTGAAATCATCATCCATCGCTGTCTCGAAAGAATGGACGAGTTCATCAATCTTATAGTTCCAGATATCCTTCTGATCGCCGAGATCGGCAGACGTTTTCAGACGGTGCCGCAAATTGTTATAAGCCGTCTGGATCCGCTCCAGGCCGTTCGCCGCACTTTCCACAAGATCTTGCGAGAAGTTGACGGGATGTCTGTAATGGACGGACAATATGAAGAAGCGCAACACTTTCGGATCGATTTGCTTGCGGATATCATGGACCAATACAAAATTACCGAGTGATTTCGACATTTTTTCATTATCGATATTGATATAGCCGTTATGCATCCAGTAGTTAGCGAATGTTTTGCCGGTCATCGCCTCGGATTGCGCGATTTCATTTTCATGATGCGGGAACGTCAGATCTTGCCCCCCCGCATGGATGTCGATCGTGTCGCCCAGATGCTCGCGTGCCATGACGGAACATTCGATATGCCATCCCGGACGCCCGGCACCCCATGGGCTCTCCCATGCGATCTCCCCTTCTTTGGCCGCTTTCCATAAGGCGAAATCGAGATCATTCTCCTTTTTCTCCCCTTGTTCGACACGCGCTCCAACTTTCAATTCGTCGATCGATTGGTGGGACAGCTTGCCATACCCTTCGAAATTGCGGGTCCGGTAATAAACATCCCCCTGCGATTCATAGGCAAACCCTTTCTCGACCAAAACGCCGATGAACTGGATGATATCCTCTATATGCTCAGTGACGCGGGGATGGACATCCGCCTTCCCGCAGCCGAGCGCCCCGACATCTTCAAAATAGGCTTCGATGAACCGATCAGTCAGCTCTCCGACCTCTTCCCCGAGCTCATTTGCCGCTTTGATGATCTTATCGTCCACATCCGTAAAATTCGAAACGTACGTTACGTCATATCCGCGATACTCCAAATAACGGCGGACAGTATCAAATACGATGACAGGCCGCGCATTCCCGATATGGATGTAGTTATACACAGTCGGCCCGCAGACATACATTTTCACCTTTCCCTCTTCAATGGGAATAAAAGGCTCTTTCTTCCGTGTCAGTGTATTATAAATTTGAATACTCACGGCCGCCCCTCCTTCACTTCTTCTTTCTCCAGCTCTGCCAACCGATTTTCCAACCGTTGAATTTCAGACTCCAGACGGCTGCAGACATCCGCGACCGGGTCCGGCAAATTCTGATGATCATGCCGCTCCACTTTCATGCCGTTCATCATGACAACCTTACCCGGAATGCCGACAACCGTCGCATCGGGCGGAACGTCTTTCAAAACGACCGAACCTGCTCCGACCTTGCTTCGTTCTCCGATCGTGATCGATCCGAGCACTTTCGCCCCGGTGGCCACCAATACATTATCGTGGAGCGTCGGGTGACGTTTCCCTTTTTCCTTCCCGGTCCCTCCCAAGGTAACTCCTTGATAAATCGTCACGTCATTGCCAATTTCACAAGTCTCCCCGATGACGATACCCATCCCGTGGTCGATGAAAAAGCGGCGTCCGATCTTGGCACCCGGATGGATCTCGATGCCTGTGAAAAATCGGCTCACTTGCGAAACGACCCGCGCCAGAAACCGGAAATTCCGTTTAAACAGAGCATGCGCTATCCGGTGCGCCCAAATGGCGTGCAATCCCGAATACGTCAACACGACTTCAATCGTGCTGCGCGCTGCCGGATCTTGTTCGAATATACACTGGATATCCTCTTTCATCCTTCCAAACACCTTGTTTCCCTCCTTTTTAATCAAAAGCGCAGACACCGGTTCAAGTACCCGGAGTCGGATATAGACAACAAAAAATGCGCCTCCGCCAAAAAATGACAGAGACGCATTGTATGCGTGGTTCCACTCCGCTTGGAAGGACACTTCACCTTCCCGCTTGAATGCCTGTAACGCTGGCATTGCGTCCGGCCTACTCACATTTCGGCACGGCTCTCAAAGGGGCATTTCGGTATGGCAGGGGCACGGATCACTTTCAGCCGATGATGATCCTCTCTGATGTGCTTGCCATACGTACTTCTCCTTCTCGACGATTTACAAACTCTATATTTCGGCGTACTAAAGGCGTATTAGGTCAAAAGCAATTACCTATCATTTTACATCGCGAACGATGAAAGTCAATATTATTGTTTGGCGTACTTCGAAACGCGGTCCAGCACGTTCTCTTTGCCGATCAATGCAATTGCGGCCGGCAATTCCGGACCATGCGTCTGACCCGTCGTCACCACCCGGATCGGCATGAACAAGTTCTTCCCTTTGTGGCCAGTTTCCTTCTGGACGGCTTTGATAGCATCCTTAATCGATGCAGCATCGAACGTTTCCAGACCTTCCAGCTGCCCTTTGAAGGAGGCCATCACTTCCGGAACCTGTTCACCCGCCAAGACTTCCTGGGATTGTTCATCATATTCAATGTCATCCTTGAAGAACTGGGCGGATAACTCGACAATTTCCGCACCAAAACTAAGCTGTTCATGATACAAGGCAATCAGATCACGGACCCATGCACTTTCCGCTTCCGTCAACTCGCCTTTCACCAGTCCCGCCTCCTGCAAATGCGGCAACGCCAAGTCAACGACTTCGTCCAATGATAGTTTCTTCATGTATTGGTTATTCATCCATGTCAATTTCTGCTTATCGAACATGGACGGGGACTTGGACAATCTGCTTTCATCGAACAGCCTCACGAGTTCATCATGCGTGAAGATTTCCTCCTCACCGCCCGGAGACCAGCCGAGCAGAGCGAAGAAGTTGAACATCGCCTCAGGCAGATACCCGAGATTTTTATATTGGGAGATGAACTGGATGATCGATTCATCCCGTTTCGACAGCTTCTTCCGGTCTTCATTGACAATCAATGTCATATGGCCGTAACGCGGATACTCCCAGCCGAAGACATCGTAGATCATCAATTGCTTCGGTGTGTTCGTCAAATGTTCCTCTCCACGGAAGACGTGGGAGATTCTCATGAAGTGGTCGTCGATGACTACCGCGAAGTTGTAGGTCGGGATGCCATTCGCTTTCACAAGCACCCAGTCCCCGACGTCTTCGGATTCGAATGCAACCGTGCCACGGACGAGATCTTCCACTTTGTACGTCACATTTCCCGGCACTCTCATACGGATCGTATACGGCATGCCCGCCGTTTCCTTCTCTGCCACTTCTTCCGCCGTCAAATTCCGGCATGTGCCAGCATACATCGGAGCCGCGATGCCGGAAGCCTTCTGCTTCTCCCGCTCCGCTTCCAACTCCTCCGTCGTGCAGAAACATTTATACGCATGGCCGCTGTCAAGCATATCCTGCGCATGTTTCGAATAAAGATCGAGTCGTTCCATCTGACGGTATGGCCCGTATGGACCACCGATATCGACGGATTCATCGTATTCGATGCCGAGCCATTTCAAGTTGTCAAGCTGTGACAGTTCACCGGCTTCGATGTTCCGCTCCGTATCGGTATCTTCGATCCGGACGATGAATTTACCGCCATGATGGCGGGCGAATAGATAATTGAAAAGCGCCGTCCGTGCTCCGCCAATATGTAGATGTCCGGTCGGACTCGGTGCATAACGTACGCGTACCTCTGTTGTCATGGATGATCCCATCTCCGTTCTGATTTATTTACTGTGCCATTTTACCACTCGGCCGCCGCCTTTGGAAGATGTCAAGATGTCACGAGCAGGATCGTCGCCATGGAAGCGATTCCCTCTTCCCGTCCCGTGAATCCCAGTTGTTCCGTCGTCGTCGCCTTCACATTCACTTGGGAGATGTCCGCTTCCAATAATTCAGCGACACGCGTCCGGATCTGTTCGATGTACGGGGACATTTTCGGCTTTTGGGCGATGATCGTGCAATCGATATTCCCCAATCGATATCCCTTTTCCTTCACCAATTCCCAAATCTTCTCCAACAACACTGCTGAATCGGCATCTTTGTAGGCCGCATCCGTATCCGGAAAATGCCTGCCGATATCACCTTCTCCAATTGCGCCAAGCGCCGCATCCGTGATTGTATGTAATAGGACATCCGCATCGGAATGGCCTGTCAAACCCTTCTCATGAGGAATCGCGATCCCTCCGATGATCAGCGGCCGCCCTTCCGCAAATTTATGCACATCAAAGCCTTGTCCGATCCTCATCATTCAAATCCTCCTCTAATCTTCGTTTCAATAGGATCTCGCCAAATGCGAGATCTTCCTGGGTCGTCATTTTCACATTATCATACGTACTTTCCACGAGATGGACCGGATGCCCGATCCGCTCCACTAGCATCGATTCATCCGTGCCTAGAAAGCCGTCCACTTCCGCCCGTTGTGCTGCCTCTTGCAACACTTCATAGCGGAAAGCTTGGGGCGTCTGGATGATCCAAAGCGCCTCTCGGTCGACCGTCTTTTCCACTACTCCATCGCGTGCCATCTTCATCGTATCTTTCGCTTTGACGCCTGCGATGGCCGCTCCCTGCGCAGCAGCCGTACGGACAAGCTCCCGGATGACTTCGCGCCGGATGAAAGGCCGAGCCGCGTCATGGACGAGGACGACACCGCCCCCTTCATGCGCGCCGATGCAGGAAGCGACGCTATGTTGCCGCTCCTCGCCTCCATCGACGAACGCTTTCACTTTCGCGATTCCGAACCGATCGAGCATGCCGCGAATCTGTTCATGCTCCTCGGGCTTGATAGCAAGAAGGATGCCCGCACATGCGGGGTCGCTGTCAAATACCCGGAGTGTGTGAATGAGGATCGGCGTCCCGCCGATTTCCAAAAAAAGTTTGTTGAAGCCTGCTCCCATCCGCTTCCCGCTTCCGGCGGCAGGCAACATGACCGTATACTCCACTATCCATCTTCCTCTACTTTATCAATTACGCCTTACTTGCTCCAGTTGGACAAGGGAATTCAAACCTTAGTTCGCTCGGGCCGACTTGCCGTTTTTCGGTTTGGCAAAAATCATGCGCCCTGCCGACGTCTGCAATACGCTCGTCACAACGACGTCTATCGCATTGCCGATATGGTGTTTGCCGTCTTCCACTACAATCATCGTCCCATCATCCAAGTAGGCGACGCCTTGGTTATGCTCCTTGCCGTCCTTGATGATGACGACGTGCATTTCCTCCCCCGGGATGACGACCGGTTTCACTGCATTCGCCAGGTCATTGATATTCAGTACCGAGACGCCATGCAAATCCGCGACTTTATTCAAATTGAAATCATTTGTCACGACATAGCCGCCCATGCGTTTTGCGAGGCGGACGAGTTTCAGGTCCACCTCTGCCACGTCGCTGAAATCTTCATCTGTGATCTGTACATTGGGACCTTCATCCGTTTGCAGCTTTTTCAAGACATCGAGTCCGCGTCTCCCTTTTGTCCGCTTTAATGTATCGGCTGAGTCAGCGATATGCTGCAGTTCTGTCAGGACAAATTGAGGAACGACGAGGATTCCTTCCAAAAAACCGGTCGTCGAAATATCCGCGATGCGTCCGTCAATAATGACGCTGGTGTCCAAAATTTTATAGGGCTTATTTTGTTGCGAAGGTGCCAGAGCGTCTCCACCTTCCGATTCCTTCTTTTTCTGCCCTGCATTCCTGGCCGAATAGATCGCTTGGATGAATTCTTCCCGTTTCTTGAAACCGACTTGAAACCCGAGATAACCGAGCAGGATGGACAACAGAATTGGCGTGATGGATGCGATGACCGGAATTTCGATGTTTCCCAGTCCGAAACTGACGAGAAAGGCCAAACTTAAACCGACGATGAGCCCGATCGTCCCGAAGAGCAAATCGAAAATCGGCGCCTTTAAGAGACGATCTTCCATCCATTTGATGAAATTGACAATCGGTTCGGTTAAAAAGAGATTGACGACGTAAAAAATAGCGGCACCGAGAATAGCGGATACATACGGATTATTGACCATCGGCTTGGAGGTGAATGGAAATAAGGTGAATAAATGCGGTAAAAATAAGACACCAAGCGTCCCGCCGATCAACAGAAGCCCCACTTGCACTACCCTTTTCAACATGTCTACGACCTCCTTTCCTGTATAGCGAAGGATGTCGAAAAAACAATTCTTACATGGAGAAAGCATTTTTCCGACATCCCCGTTGCCTGTCATTATACATGTTTAGCCTTTTTAAAGCTGTTCTGAACATAGGCTGGAGACGAATTTAGCCCTATCTTCATAGACTGCCGATCACCTTCTGAGGTTCCTAGGAAATGCGAGCCAAATTCCCGGAAGCCATGCCCTGGCTGTCTCGCAAGCACTATCCATCTTGTTATCCAAATGCAACCTTCAAAGCTTCGCTAATCGTCTCGACACCGACTACTTGAATACCTTTCGGATAGTCCCATCCACCGAGGTTGGAAGATGGAATGATAGCCCGCTCGAATCCTAGTTTGGCCGCTTCCACAACCCGTTGTTCAATCCGGGATACCCTGCGGACCTCCCCCGTCAAGCCGACTTCGCCAATGAAACAGTCGGATACCCCGACAGCAGCATCTTTATAACTGGAGACGATGCTCATCAATACCGCCAAATCGATGGCCGGTTCATCTAGTTTTACGCCACCGGCCACTTTGATATACGCATCTTGCGCCTGCAACAGCATGCCCATCCGTTTTTCCAGCACCGCCATGAGCAAGGATACCCGGTTTTGATCGATCCCCGTCGCCATCCGCTTCGGATAATTGAAACTGGACGGAGTAACAAGCGCTTGAATTTCCACCAAGATCGGGCGAGTCCCTTCCATGGAGGCGACGACGGTCGAGCCGGCTCCGCCTTGGGATCGTTCCCGCAGAAACAGTTCAGACGGGTTCAGGACCTCTTTCAGACCTGATTGCAACATCTCGAAAATGGCGATTTCATTTGTCGAGCCGAACCGGTTTTTGACGCTGCGCAAAATCCGATATGTGTGATGGCGCTCCCCTTCGAAGTACAAAACGGTGTCCACCATATGCTCCAACAACCGCGGACCTGCGATCTGTCCATCCTTCGTCACGTGACCTACAAGGAAGATGGCAATCCCTTGCGTTTTTGCAATTTTCATCAACTCGGCCGTACATTCCCGGACTTGCGACACGCTTCCCGGAGCGGATGTCACTTCCGGATGATGGACGGTCTGGATCGAGTCCACGATGACGAAGCGCGGCTTGACATCCGAAATCGTTTCATGGATTTGCCCCAAGTCCGTTTCAGCGTAAATATACAGCTCATCCGATGCGACCCCGAGCCGCTCCGCCCGCAGCTTCGTCTGGCGGATCGATTCCTCTCCGGAAATATACAAGACGCGCTGCTTTTTATTTGATAGAAGCGAGGATACTTGCAACAGCAAGGTCGATTTCCCGATGCCCGGGTCGCCCCCGATGAGGATCAATGAACCCGGGACGATGCCTCCGCCCAGCACCCGGTTGAATTCCCCGAGTTCCGTCTCCACCCGCGGTTCTTCCACCGTTTCGACTGCACTGATCGGCATCGCCTTTTGCCGTATATTTTCAGAGTGCTGGAACGCTCCACGCGGTCCTTTTTGGACGATTTCCACTTCTTCATCCATCGTATTCCATTCCCCACAGCCTGGACAGCGCCCCATCCATTTCGGCGACTCGTAACCGCAGGAGCGGCACATGAATTTCGTTTTCCGTTTAGCCATAAAGCTCCCCCAATGAGAAACGGACAGCCCATCCCGGCCGAAAATCGATTCGGCGGGCGGGCTATCCGTTTCATCTTTTATTTTTCTCCAACTTCCACTGCTTCGTTCTTCTCGTTCGTCCGGACGGTGAATTCCCCGTCTTCCACATCGATCACCACTTGGCCGCCTGTCAGGACAGTGCCTTTCAATAGTTCTTCCGATAAGCGGTCTTCGATATGTTTCTGGATGGCACGGCGCAATGGGCGTGCTCCGTAGTCCGGATCATAGCCTTCCTCGGAGATTTTCTCTTTCGCTGCGTCTGTGACTTGCAGTTCGATTTCCTGCTCTTCAAGACGTTTGACCAACTCGTTAGACATGAGTGAAACAATTTCGCGCAAATGCTCTTTTTCCAATGAGTGGAACACAATCATTTCATCCACACGGTTCAAGAACTCTGGACGGAACACTTTCTTCAGCTCGTCAAGCATTGTCGATTTCATGCTTTCGTAATCGCGGTCCGTACCGTGCAAATTGAAGCCGACATAACGGTTTTTCTTCAACGCTTCAGCACCGACGTTCGATGTCATGATGAGCACCGTATTGCGGAAATCCACTGTACGGCCTTTCGAATCTGTCAATCTGCCGTCTTCCAACACTTGCAGCAAGATGTTGAAGACGTCAGGGTGGGCTTTCTCGATTTCATCCAATAGGACGACTGAGTACGGTTTGCGGCGGACTTTCTCCGTCAACTGGCCGCCCTCATCGTAACCGACATATCCCGGAGGCGAACCGACGAGACGGGAGGTGGAATGCTTCTCCATATATTCGGACATGTCGATCCGGATCATCGCATCTTCGTCTCCGAACATCGATTCAGCGAGCGCCCGGGCAAGTTCCGTTTTCCCGACCCCTGTTGGTCCAAGGAAGATGAAGGAACCGATTGGGCGTTTTGGATCTTTCAAACCGGCACGCGCCCGGCGGATCGCCCGTGAAATGGCAGTTACTGCTTCGCCTTGGCCGATGACGCGCTTATGGAGCAATTCTTCCATGTTCAGCAATTTGGCGCTTTCCGTCGTCGCAATCTTCGAGACAGGAACTCCGGTCCACATCGCTACCACTTCGGCAATATCGTTGACCGTCACCTCGGACTCCGTTTTGCCCTGCTTTTCTTTCCAAGCCGCTTTCGTCTTATCCAGTTCTTCTTTCATCTTCTGTTCTTTGTCACGAAAGGACGCTGCTTTTTCGAATTCCTGGCTTTGGACGGCCGCATTCTTCTCGGAGCGGATCGCTTCCAATTTCGACTCCAGCTCTTTCAGATTGGGAGGAGTCGTATAGGAGCGGAGACGCACTTTCGATCCCGCTTCGTCAATCAAGTCGATCGCCTTATCCGGAAGGAATCGGTCGGAGATATAACGATCGGACATTTTTGCAGCCGCTTCGATCGCTTCATCCGTGATTTTCACACGGTGGTGAGCTTCATAGCGATCGCGCAGGCCGTATATAATCTGGACGGTCTCCTCGACAGTCGGCTCGTCGACTTGGATCGGTTGGAAACGGCGCTCCAGCGCAGCGTCTTTTTCGATATATTTACGGTATTCATCCAATGTCGTAGCACCGATACATTGCAATTCGCCGCGGGCAAGCGACGGCTTCAGGATGTTGGAAGCGTCAATCGCGCCTTCTGCTCCCCCAGCGCCGATCAGCGTATGGAGCTCATCGATGAAGAGGATGATATTGCCGGCTTGGCGGATTTCCTCCATCACTTTTTTCATGCGATCCTCGAACTCGCCGCGGTATTTCGTCCCTGCGACGACAGTACCCATATCCAGCGTCATGACACGCTTGTCGCGAAGGATTTCCGGCACTTCATTGTTAATGATCTGCTGGGCAAGCCCTTCCGCGATCGCCGTCTTCCCGACGCCCGGTTCCCCGATCAGGACCGGATTGTTTTTCGTGCGGCGCGCCAGCACTTCGATAACACGGGTGATTTCTTTGCCGCGGCCGATGACCGGATCGAGTGTGCCTTCACGTGCGATTTCGGTCAAGTCGCGAGCCAAACTGTCCAAGGTAGGCGTAGCCGCAGAATTAGCGGCGCCTTGGCTGCCGCCGGAGCTGTCGTTGCTGCCTAGCAATTGCAGGACTTGTTGACGGGCTTTGTTGAGGCTGACCCCTGCGTTGTTCAATACCCGTGCGGCCACGCCTTCCCCTTCACGTATCAACGCAAGTAGAATATGCTCTGTGCCGATGTACGAATGGCCCAATTTGCGGGATTCATCCACAGATAGTTCAATCACCTTTTTAGCGCGCGGTGTGTAATGGACGATCGGGCCGACGTCCTTGGATCCGGTGCCGACCAATTTTTCCACGCCTTGTTCAATGGTCTCGAAACTGACATCGATCGCTTCCAGCGCTTTCGCAGCAATGCCGCCGCCTTCCCGGATCAATCCGAGCAGGATATGCTCCGTGCCGATCGATTCATGTTTCATACGAATGGCTTCTTCTTGCGCAAGCTGCAATACCTTTTGTGCACGTTGTGTAAATCGGTTGAACATCATATTCATTCCTCTCCTATCTGTATATGGTCCTATTCCATCCATTTCAGCAAAAGCTGAAGGAGTGAAGGTAACACGCGTTCATACTAGCATTTCGGGTTGAATCAAAGACAGCCTGCTTCAGTGTATTCATAGGGATCGGAATGAAAACCGCTATCCGTAAAATTGACTTTGACTATCTTTGACTTGGATTATACCTGCTGTGGAACCGTTACGCAAAACAGCTGCTCAACTATCCCCGTTTCCTTCTGAAGAGGCTTTTGCATTCCGGACATCCAGCCTTTCCCGGAATAATTGGGCCCGGAGGATGTCGCGCTCTTCCTCTGAAAGATCCGTTCCTGCGTATTGCTGCAGGAAGCCCGGCTGCATGAAAATCATGAGTTCGTTCAGAATGGACATGTCGACGTCCTCAATGATGTCGAGATCGATGCCAAGACGGACATCCGACAAGCAGCGCGCCGCTTCGCCCGAGGGCAGGAGCCTTGCATAGAGGAGCGTGCCGAGCGATCGGAACAAGCGGTTCTCCAAGGCGATCCGCGATTTGGAAAGGAGCAGCTCCCGGGATTTCCGTTCATGGGCAATGAGACGATCGGTTATATTACCAAGATCTGTTATGATTTCTTGTTCAGTCTTGCCTAAAGTCATCTGATTCGATACTTGATAAATATTGCCCAGCGCCTCGCTCCCTTCTCCGTAACTCCCGCGCACGATCATGCCGAGCCGTGCAATCGAAGGGATGATCCGGTCGATCTGCTTTGTGATGGTAAGCGCGGGCAAGTGCATCATGACCGAAGCGCGCATGCCCGTTCCCGTATTGGAAGGGCAGCTCGTCAAATAGCCGAACTCCTCGTCAAATGCGTACGGCAGCACCTTCTCCAGCTGATCATCCACTTGGTCTGCTTGATCATAGGCCGCTTCCAGTTGAAGCCCGGGATAAATGCACTGAATCCGGATATGATCCTCTTCATTCACCATGACACTGACAGTTTCGTCCTCCGATAGGATGACAGCCCCGTTCCGTTCGGGAATCGCAAGCTGCGGACTGATCAAATGCTTTTCTACGAGGACTTGCCTTTCCATGGCGGGTAAATCTGCCATCTTCATATAGGTGTACCCTTTTTGGTCCGAATCAAGCAAGGCTGCCGAGATTTCTTTATCAACCTGCATAGCCGCCTCTTCCGTAAATGCGATAGGGAATCGGTATCCCGTCAAGTTCCGGGCGAGCCTGATCCGCGTCGACAGGACAATATCGGAGTGTTCCCCATGGGAAGTCATCCACCCCGTCACGGATTGCTGCATGAATCGTTCAATTGACATCGCTCTCTTCACCTCCCGCCTGTAGCCGCAATTTCAATGCGTTCGCTTCATCACGCAAAATGGCTGCCTCTTCAAAACGCTCCGCTTCGACCGCTTCCCGCATTTTCACCCGGATCTCTTCTATTTTCTTTTTCACCGCGTAGATTTCGTTGAAGGAGACCGGCATTTTACCGACGTGCTTCGTATGTCCGTTATGCAGCTTCCCGAAAATGCGCGGCAGCCTTTCCCGGAATGTTGCATAGCATGTTGCGCAGCCAAACTTCCCGATATCCAAAAATTTCTGGAATGTCAACCCGCAGTTCGGACATTCCGGCCCCCGCATCAACTCGCCTCTCGTCTGCGGTTGGCTTTGGAACGATTCCGGCCCGCCAAACCATTGCGATAGGAATTGCTGGATCGATAACGGTTCCTGATTCGGATCAAACTGGAGGGATTGTGAATGGAATGCGCATTTCTCACATAATTGGCGTTCCATCGACCCACCCATGCTTTCCTGGGTCAAGATGACGGAAGCCGGACGCTCTTTGCAATTTTCACATATCATCATGAAGCACCCACCTCGTTCTAATAATTGACGCTCAGTCCATCTGCTCGTACAGGAGTGTCAGGAGCATCGCCTGTAAAATCCGGGCGCGCATCGTATCGCGCTCGGGTAATGGTTGTTTAATGGTCGCCCGGTCCACTGCGGCAAGAATGATCCTTGCTTCCCGTTCCGATACGACGTCTTCCTCCACGAGTCGGTGGACAACATCTTCGGCCATCGTGAAAGAGGCGCCATCTTGGATTCCTTCCAAAATATGTTCAATCAGTTCTTTATGCGAATTGGTCTGGACGCGTATAATGCGGATATATCCTCCGCCTCCGCGTTTAGACTCGACAATATACCCGCGTTGCGCTGTAAATCGTGTTTTGATGACGTAGTTGATCTGCGAGGGGACGCACTGGAATTTTTCCGCGACTTCGCTGCGTTTGATTTCAATGGAGCTCTTCTCTTCCTCTTCGATTATCGCCTTTAAATACCCTTCAATAATGTCAGAAATGTTTCGCATGTATCCTCACCTCTTTCTTCCACAGGTCAGAATCCGTTGACTTTGACTATCTTTGACTTAATTGTACACGAATAAACCCTTTTATTGCAATCGATATGCAATGCGGATGGAATTGGTTTAGACTACAGCCAGCGGGGTAAAGTGAAAATCTAGAATTTTTTATAACTCTAACACCCGAAACAAAAAGCCCCAGATTCACCAATACCCGCGGAGGAGATCTTTTACACATGAATTGAACACCTATTTCGCCGCTGGAAGAAATGAAGTTCAAGGATAAGCAGAAAAGAACATGTAGAGGGGAAGGACAGCTATACATACTCAGGATGGGATACTTTTCGATGTTCAATACGAACCGATTGTCCGGATAATATAAAAAACAGCTGGCGGAAATCATTCTGCCAGCTGCTTTTCTGTTTATTCAACGTCGATACTCCAGCACAAGGCCAGGAAACGATCTTCATAAAATGGGCCCCTTACTCGATCGACGTATTGATCAATTCCTTCACCGGCAGGAATAACTCGCCAGTTTCCAAATACGTCAGCACCAATCGGTCGCTCTCCTGGACATACACTGCCAGCGGTGCCGCCTCCGTCGAAATGATAAAGTTCCGGCCGTCATCCGCCAAGATGGATACGAGAGTGAAATCGCCGACACGCTCTTTGAACACGCGTTTCACAGTTACCGCCGCTTTGGCCTCTTCCGCATCCGAACTGCCGTCCACCGTGCTGCCGCCCCTCTGCAATGCCGTTTTGTACAGTCTCAGTGCCTCGTTAGGCGAGTTTCCGTACACCGATATTTCGGGATTGGCTGCGGAAACGATGAAGTAGTTCTGCAGGAAGCCGTTGGAGTCCAACACCGGCGTCAGCCAGCTCGCTTCTCCGTAAAAGTTGTACAATACCGGCATTTCCCCCGTCCATTTTTTCTCAATGAATTTCTTCTCGATGATCTGCAGCGTCCCTTGCGAATCCATATAGGACTCTTCCAGATTCCCCGTATAATAAATTGCCTCCCCGGTCCGGCCATCCGTGAGCGCATAGCCGAGCATCGAATCGACCCCCTCTTTCGGGCTTGTGAAGTCCGTGAAATAATACATATGCCCCGTCTCGTCGAACACCGGGCTGACATTCGATTCCGTCCCTTCATCCGAAGGCAGTTTCACGTCCTTCTTCCCGACAACCGAATTCCAGAAGCCATGGATGTACTTTCCGAAGTAGCTGTTCTGCAAGCTGACCGCTTCCGGGGAAACCGCTCCGTCAATGAATTCCGGCACATCCGACAGGGCGTATTTCGTCGTCTCACCTGTCGCCGGGTCCGCCACCACGATCCCTTTCACGTCAAACCCGTTCCGGGCTGTAATAAAATCCCCGTACGTCCGGATATAATGCGGTTTCCCTTCCTCGTCAATCTCCAGTTGGACATCCCCGTAGAAGATCAGGTCCGGGTAATCCATCCGAATATGGCGTTCCACTTGTTTGCGGAAGAAGGAGGATGGGGTATAGGCCATTTCCGATTTGACAAATTTCGGATTATCCGCCGAATCGGTCGCGCTCATCGTGAAATAACCCGGTGTCGTCTTCCCGTTCAGCCATTTGAAAAAGCCCGAAAATTCGACAGGCGCGATATAGACGAAATCGCCGTTCACTTTCTGGATCTGCAAATGCCCGAGCTCATAATAGCTCGTATTCGGCACTTGGCCGAATGCCTTTTTCATTTTATTCCGCGCGAATTTCGGCGGGACGCTTGCGGGAGTCTTCGTCTCATCAAATGCTTGGATCTCCACTTGCTGGTCCATCTCCACCGCCTTGTATTTCTGATTGGCATTGAACAGCGGCGCGCTAAGCATATACGCTCCCAGGATGAGCGTGCCCAGGAACAGGACGCCTTTCAAGAGGCGCTCCTTGCCAGTCGCTGCCAAGGTTCCGAATAGAGCCGCCACTACAAGTACAATCCAAAGGGATGTCCAATTCCTGTCCATGTTGGTGAAGTAATAGAATGCGAAGATAGCGAGCGCTGCAACGATCACCAAGCCAGCCGACGCTTGCCATTTATTGAAATGAAGCCGTGTGTCTTTCTCCTTTGCCGCTGACGTCAAAGGTACAACGATCAACATCGCCAGAATGCCTGCAGCAATCGAAAAAATAAGCAAATTGAGCATATGAAACACTCTTTTCCGTATTAAGATTTGGTTATCTAATATACGATAGAAAGACCGGAACGTTTCATCGGATTGTTGAAACTTTTAAAATGGGCGGGTCGTAAGAAAGAAAAGCGGAAGGGGGAGCTGGCATGGGAAGGAATTTATATGACGAAACGATTGCCACGGGGAAGATGAAGCCGAAGTGGTTCTTTTATTTAATCGTCATCGCGATCTTTTTAGGATCGGGGCTCTACGCGACAGGCTATGCCACCTATTCATTTCTCGTCATGGGCGAATGGTGGATGGTTCTACTATTCGGCAGCTTTTTTGCCTTATTCCTTGGGATCGCCCTCAAGATCTACCGTCTGACGCAAAATAAGAAGCCGACGAAAATCATTGCAGTGGCAGAGGAGGATGCGTACACCATTTACGCCATCAATGAATGGACCGAAGAGGAGAAGGTGACAAAAATCCACTACGGGACCATGGACCGGATACTGATCGGCGTTTGGACGAATCGCGGATTCAAAGGCCGAAAAAGCGATTACGTCGGAGCCCGGCTTATTATACGGCATCCGGATAAGGACGGGGAAATGACCTATACTTCCTCTGTTGTTTTCGACGAGGAGGTGCTGACTGGGTGGAATGAACGGATCCGGGAGTTCGACATCCCCGCGTCCATCACGCCCCTCATCATTTCGGAAGTGCTGCCGGAACAATTCGACGCACTCTTCCAAACAATCGACGCCCGGCCTTTTGACGGCAGCTTCTCAGTCAAAGAATTTTTTGAGAAGCAAAATCAACTTGTCAAGTGGCACCAAGCATGAAAAGGGACTCCCTCGATCAGGAAGTCCCTTCGTTCATTCAAACCGAAACGGGTTCTCTATTCAATGGTTCCAAGTCCACTTCGAAGCCAAGATCCTCAAGCATTTGGCGATCGCGGTCGCTTTCTTGCCCTTCTGTCGTCAAATAATCCCCGATGAAAATCGAATTTGCCGCGTAGAGGCCCAGCGGTTGCAGGCTGCGCAAGTTCACTTCGCGCCCTCCGGAAATCCGGATCTCCTTCGAAGGATTGATGAAGCGGAACAGACTTAAAACTTTCAAGCAATAGCGCGGATTCAATTCATCCGTCCCGCCGAGAGGTGTCCCTTCCACCGCATGAAGGAAGTTGACCGGGATCGAATCTGCATCGAGCGCATGAAGGCTGCGTGCCATCGAAACAACGTCTTCCTTCGTTTCGCGCATTCCGACGATGACACCCGAGCAAGGGGAGATGCCCGCTTCTTTTGCAAGACCGACCGTATTTACCCGATCATCGTATGTATGCGAAGTCGTGATGTTCTCATGATGGTTGGCGGATGTGTTCAGATTGTGGTTGTATCGGTCGACGCCGGCTTCTTTCAGCCGCACCGCCTGCTCCGGTTTCAGGATGCCGAGGCATGCGCAGATAGTCATGTCTTGATGTCTTGACTTGATCTCCTTTACGGAATCAATGACAATTTCCAATTCGCTGTTGACCGGCCCGCGTCCGCTCGCCACGATGCAGTATGTGCCCGCATTGACTGCAGCTGCGCGCTCGGCACCCGCCACGATCTCTTCCTGTTTCATCATGGCGTATTTCTCAACAGGTGCCTTGGACACGATGGACTGCGCACAATAGCCGCAGTTTTCCGGACAGAGACCGGATTTCGTATTGATGATCATGTTCAGCTTCACTTTATTCCCGAAGTGATGTTTGCGAATTTGGTACGCTCCGTGCAGAAGCGGCAATAAATCCTCATCTGGACTGTCTAGGATGGCCAGCGCCTCTTCGTCCGTCAATTGATGGCCCTTCAGCACTTGTTCGGCCAACTTGTTATAATCCCTCATTATCCATGCCTCACTTTCAATATCTTATACATGCGATGACCGAACATCCCGGCCAAAACTGCCAGCAAGATGTCTTTTGGCAGCGGTGGCATCATCCAGATCCAAGCCACTTTATACGTAAACGCATCCGGGGCCGCTGCCCAGAACTTATACGCAAAATACAACCAGTTTGTGCCTAGGACGTAGTTGACCACCATCGCGGCAAGAGCAGCTACGATGTAACCTTGCAATTTTCCATTTTTCTCTACGATTTTCCCTGCTACATACGCTGTTAAGATGAAGGACACGACAAATCCAAATCTCGGACTCAAGATAAACCCGAATCCACCTTGGAATTGCGCGAATACCGGTGCCCCTGCGAGTCCGATACACATATAGACTGTCATCGCGATTGCACCGATCCGGCTTCCGAGTAGAAGCCCGGCGAGAATCGCAAAGAACGTCTGCAAAGTGATCGGCACTCCACCGATGACAAGAAACGGGACAAACGACGTAATATTAGCACCGATCGTCATCAGTGCGGCAAACATCCCACCATACACAAGCGTCAATGCACTGGTGCCACTTTCCGGCTTCACTGTCACCGTCCCCACTTCCCACACCCCCATGTTAGGTTATCTTTATCAGAATAAAATATAACTCATTTTGTGTCAATGTAATTTTAAATATAGTTAACACATAAACTTCTTGGAAGTTGCCTGATTGTAAAGATAGTCCTAAGCCCAAGTTCAAGAATTTCTTGAGAACAAAAGCGCAGGGCGCTTGCTCAGAGGCGACAGGCATAAGACGAAGATGCGGCGTGGCGCTTTTTGCCACAGAGCAGCTTTGGCTTATGACCCCGAGCCTCTAGCGCCCGGAGCTGGACGTAAACAAACCTAATTTTGAAGGTTATCCACATGCCCGAATTTTATAATTTCCTAAGTAATAAAAAAACGGATGGCTTATCGCCATCCGTCAGTTTTTTCCTCCCTCATTTTTCGGGAAAAGGAAAAATGAAATAATCCCGCTCACGATCATCGCTCCAATAGTAATGTATACACGCGATACCGGCGGGACTTCCTGGTGATTTTTACTTAACATCATCCAGCCGAACCCACCGACAACGAACATGATCGGGATGATAAATTTTAAAGCTCTCAATCATTTCACCCTCTGCTTGCTTTGTTCTGATGCTTTCTATAATACCACACTCCTGAAATAGAATTCGCTTTTGGTAAAACAGACCATACTCCTCCTAATCCGATACATTACTCGGGATTTTTAGAAAAGACTTGACGTCACGGCATTTTAACGATACGATATGTTCAACAATTCAAATAAAATAATGATTCTTATCAAGAGAAGCTGAGGGAACTGGCCCGGGGAAGCTTCAGCAACCAGCCGGGCGGCAAGGTGCTACCTCCAGCAGGCCCCAATTGCCTGGAAGATAAGAAGGAGTGAATATACACGTCTAAAGCCTTCTTTCTAAATGAAGGCTTTTTTTACTTTAATTTAAGAAAGGGAGAACAAAATCCATGTCATTGCTAGATAAATTGAAAACCGATGTACTGACTGCCGATGGTGCCATCGGGACGTTGCTTTATTCGTACGGAATCGACTTTTGCTATGAAGAATTGAATGTTGAAAAGCCTGAAATTATTGAAAAGATCCACCAAGATTACATCCAGGCGGGAGCAGACGTCATTCAGACGAACACCTACAGCGCGAACGCTCTGAAACTGGCACGCTATGGCATGGAAGACCGGGTGAAAGAGTTCAATGAGGCAGCCATCCAGATTGCGAAGAAAGCGGCAGCTCCCGGCGGACAGTTTGTGCTTGGTACGATTGGGGGCATTCGCGGCATCCGGAAAAGCGATGCCACCTTGCAAGAAATCCAGTCGATCGTCCAGCAACAGGCCCAACATTTGCTGACGGGAGATCCAGATGGAATTTTGCTCGAAACATATTACGATTTTGAGGAATTATCCGCTGTCGTCCAGTTGATTCGCACTATGACCGACACCCCGATCATCGCCCAAGTATCGATGGATGAACCGGGCGTGTTGCAAAACGGGCTTTCCTTGAACGAAGCACTTCATCGATTGGAGGCGCTCGGTGCGGATGTAGTCGGCGTCAACTGCCGCCTCGGCCCGTTCCATACAAACCAAGCATTTGAAGAAGTCACTTTGCCGGAGAAGGCATTTTTATCCGCCTACCCGAATGCGAGCCTTCTCGACGTAGAAGATGGCCGGATCGTCTATGTATCCGAAGCAGATTATTTCGGCCGGGCCGCCCTGTCCCTTCGCAATGAAGGTGTCCGTCTGATCGGCGGATGCTGCGGTACGACACCGAAGCATATCGAAGCGGCGAAGAAACAACTCGCCGGGCTGGCACCAGTCGTAGCCAAAGAAGTGAAACAGCAAAAACCGGTCGTCATCCGCGAAGCAAAACCGGCTGTCAACGAACCGATCCACGAAAAAGTGAAGCGGGAACGGTCCGTCATCGTCGAACTCGACACGCCGCGGACACTGGAAATTGAAAAATTCGTCGAAGGTGCCAACTTGCTGAACGAAGCAGGTATCGACGCCATCACAATGGCCGATAACTCGCTCGCCTCACCGCGGATCAGCAATGTCGCAATGGGCGCAATCTTGAAACAACAGTACAACATCCGGCCGCTCATCCACATTACATGCCGTGATCGTAACCTGATCGGCTTGCAATCGCATTTGATGGGCCTGGATGCGCTCGATATCCAAGACATTCTGGCCGTTACGGGAGATCCGACGAAAGTGGGCGACTTCCCGGGCGCAACCAATGTCTACGACGTCAACAGTATGGAATTGACACAACTGATCAAGCAGTTGAATGAAGGGATTTCCTTCTCCGGCAAACCGCTGAAGAAGAAAGCGTCCTTCTCGGTCGCAGCCGCCTTCAACCCGAATGTCCGGGTGGTGGAGCGTGCCGTCAAGCGGTTGGAGAAGAAAATTGAAAGCGGCGCGGATTATTTCATCAGCCAGCCGGTTTATTCAAAAGAGAAGATCGAGGAAATCTACGAGGCGACGAAACATCTTGATACACCGATCTTCATCGGCATCATGCCGTTGACAAATATCCGAAACGCGGAATTCCTGCATAATGAGGTGCCGGGCATCAAGCTATCGGACGAAGTATTGGAACGGATGCGCGCTTGCGGAGATGACCGCCAGAAATCGACGGAGGAAGGGATTCAAATCGCCAAGGAACTGGTCGACACAGCGGCCAGGCTATTCAACGGCATCTATATCATCACGCCTTTCCTTCGTTACGATATGTCTTTGGAATTGATTCAACACATTAAAGAACTAGATGCAAAGAAGGAGAGGGAACTTGTCCATGCCAACTCATCCAATTGAACAACAACTTCAGAAAAGAATTCTCATCATAGATGGTGCAATGGGCACAATGCTGCAGGCTGCCGACTTGACGCCGGACGATTTTGGCGGCGAAGAGTATGATGGCTGTAATGAGTTTTTGAATATTACCCGTCCGGATGTGCTGGACCGGATTCACCGCGAATACTTGGACGCGGGCGCGGACATCATCTGCACGAACACATTTGGCGGCACTCCAATCGTCCTCGACGATTACGATTTGGGCGACCGGGCGCATGAAATCAATTTCCAAGCGGCCCAAATCGCGAAAAAATGCGCGGAGGAGTTCTCCACCCCGGAATGGCCGCGGTTTGTCGCGGGTGCGATGGGACCGACGACCAAAACGCTTTCCGTTACTGGCGGTGCAACGTTCGACGGACTGACCGAAGATTTCTACGTGCAAGCGAAAGCGTTGATCGAAGGCGGCTGCGACTTGATTTTGATGGAAACGAGCCAAGATATGCTCAATGTCAAAGCCGGAACACTCGGCATCAAGCGTGCATTCGAAGAGACCGGCAAAGAGATCCCTGTCATGATTTCCGGTACGATCGAGCCGATGGGAACAACGCTTGCCGGCCAAAGCATTGAATCGTTCTATATTTCAATCGAACATATCAAGCCACTATCTGTCGGTTTGAACTGTGCGACAGGTCCTGAATTCATGACCGATCATTTACGGTCCCTATCCGACTTGGCAACGGGCTACGTCAGCTGTTATCCGAACGCCGGCCTGCCGGATGAAGAAGGGCATTACCACGAATCTCCTGAATCCCTCTCCAAAAAGTTGGAAGGATTTGCGGAGAAAGGTTGGTTAAATTTGGTGGGCGGCTGCTGCGGGACGACCCCAGCACATATCCGTGCGATCCGCGAAGTCGTTGATGGAAAAACACCTCGCCAACGTCCTGAAGTATCACATGGTCACGCGGTTTCAGGAATTGAACCCCTACTCTATGATGATTCGATGCGGCCTCTCCTAGTCGGTGAGCGGACAAATGTCATAGGTTCCCGGAAGTTTAAGCAGTTGATTGTCGACGGGAAATTTGAAGAAGCATCCGAGATTGCACGTGCTCAAGTACGGGGCGGAGCGCATGTTATCGATGTTTGTTTGGCGAACCCCGACCGGGATGAGCTGGAAGATATGAAACACTTCATGAAAGAAGTCGTGAAAAAAGTGAAAGTGCCTCTCATGATCGACTCGACGGACGAGAAAGTCATCGAAGAAGCATTGAAATATTCCCAAGGGAAAGTGATTATCAACTCCATCAACTTGGAGGACGGCGAAGAGCGTTTCGACGCGGTGATGCCTCTCGTGAAGAAATATGGGGCTGCCGTCGTTGTCGGTACGATTGACGAGATTGGAATGGCGGTCACCCGCGAGCGGAAGTTGGAAGTGGCCGAGCGCTCCTATGATTTATTGGTCAATAAATGGGGCTTGGCTCCGGAAGACATCATTTTCGACCCACTTGTATTCCCTGTCGGCACAGGAGATGAGCAATATATCGGCTCTGCTGTGGAGACGATTGAAGGTATTCGGATGATCAAGGAAAAAATGCCTCGGGCGTTAACGACCCTCGGTGTGAGTAACGTATCATTCGGACTTCCACCGGTTGGCCGCGAAGTGTTGAATGCCGTGTATTTGTATCACTGTACGCAAGCTGGTCTGGATTACGCGATCGTCAATACGGAGAAATTGGAACGCTACGCTTCGATTCCGGAAGAAGAAGTGAAGATGGCGAACGAGCTGTTATTCTCCACAACGGATGAGACACTTGCTGAATTCACGAATTTTTACCGCGGGAAGAAGAAAGAGAAAACGGAAGATGATATTCCGAAAACTGTGCCGGAACGACTTAGCTATTATGTCGTGGAAGGGACGAAAGAGGGATTGATTCCTGACTTGGAAGCGGCATTGAAAATGTACGATGCCCCACTCGATATCATCAATGGTCCATTGATGGAAGGCATGGCGGAAGTCGGTCGTTTATTCAACGATAATCAGCTGATTGTTGCGGAAGTGCTGCAAAGTGCGGAAGTGATGAAAGCGTCCGTGTCCTTCCTGGAACAGTTCATGGATAAAGAAGCGGATGATACGGGCAAAGGGAAAATCGTCCTGGCGACCGTCAAAGGGGACGTCCATGATATCGGGAAGAACTTGGTCGACATCATTTTAAGCAATAACGGCTATCAAGTCGTCGATCTCGGCATCAAAGTGACCCCTACCACGTTGATTGAAGCCATTCGTAAAGAAAAGCCGGATATCATCGGCCTGTCGGGGCTTCTTGTCAAATCGGCGCAACAAATGGTGTTGACAGCTCAAGACTTTAAAGCAGTTGGAATCGATGTGCCGGTCCTCGTTGGCGGTGCTGCGTTGACCCGCCGATTCACCGAAACGAAAATTGCACCGGAATACGACGGTCCGGTTTTGTACGCGAAAGACGCGATGTACGGGCTTGAACTGGCAAACCGTCTTCAAGATAGTGACGAAAAACAAGTATTGTTGAATGAATTGATTGAACAGCAAGAGCGCCGGGCTGAAAACGATGCGATTAAAGCGGCGAAGCAAGCCAATTCAGGAGCTGTCGCCGTGGCGGTACGTCCGGTGAAAACCGTTCGGGAAGACGTGCCGGTTCGCGTGCCGAACGACTTGCGTCGACGTGTTCTGAAGGATTACTCTGTTTCCCACTTATATCCGTACGTCAACATGCGTACACTGATCGGCCACCATCTCGGCTTGCGTGGCAATGTCGATAAAATGCTGGAAGAGCGGGAACCGCGGGCAGTCGAACTGCATGAAATGGTCACCGGCTTCCTGGAGTCCGGCAATCTGACAGCTTCTGGGATGTATCGATTCTTCCCGGCCCAATCCGACGGCGACGATGTCATCATCTATGACCCGGAAGATGGGAAAACGGAAATCGAACGGTTCACCTTCCCGCGCCAAAGCAAGGAACCATTCCTCTGTCTGGCGGACTATTTGAAACCGGTCAGCAGCGGCATTATGGACTATGTTGGTTTTATGCAAGTGACCGCGGGGCATGGTGTCCGAGATTATGCCAACCGATTGAAAGCGGATGGGAAGTTTTTGGAGAGCCACGCATTCCAAGCAACGGCTTTGGAGCTTGCGGAAGGATTCGCCGAGCGGGTCCACCAAGAGATGCGCGACCAATGGGGCATCTCCGATCCGACCGATTTCACGATGCGCGAACGGTTCGCGGCGAAATACGAAGGACAACGCTTCTCCTTCGGCTACCCGGCCTGTCCGAACTTGGAAGACCAGGCAAAACTATTCGGCTTGCTGAAGCCGGAAGATATCGGCGTCCATTTGACCGAAGAATTCATGATGGAACCGGAAGCCTCCGTCTCGGCGATTGTCTTCTCCCACCCGGATGCACGCTACTTTAATGTGGATTGATTTGAATAGCACCCCATCAAAACGGGAACGTTTTGGTGGGGTTTTTCAATTTGACGAGGATTGTTGGACAACGGCAGTTGGTGGTTGGACAACGGCAGTTGGTGGTTGGACAACGGCGCTCGTTCGTTGGACAACTCCCCGGATTCGTTGGACAACTCCGAGACTTCGTTGGACATCGCTGCCGATTGGTTGGAAACCTACATCGTGGTTGGACAACGGCGCTCGTTCGTTGGATATCTCCCCGGATTCGTTGGATATCTCCGAGACTTCGTTGGACATCTTCACCGATTGGTTGGAAACCTACATCGTGGTTGGACAACGGCGCTCGTTCGTTGGATATCTCCCCGGATTCGTTGGATATCTCCGAGACTTCGTTGGACATCTTCACCGATTGGTTGGAAACCTACATCGTGGTTGGACAACGGCGCTCGTTCGTTGGATATCTCCCCGGATTCGTTGGATATCTCCGAGACTTCGTTGGACATCTTCACCGATTGGTTGGAAACCTACATCGTGGTTGGACAACGGCGCTCGTTCGTTGGATATCTCCCCGGATTCGTTGGATATCTCCGAGACTTCGTTGGACATCTTCACCGATTGGTTGGAAACCTACATCGTGGTTGGACAACTCCGCTCATTTGTTGGACAACTCCCCGGATTCGTTGGACAACTCCAAGACTTCGTTGGACATCGCTGCCGATTGGTTGGAAACCTACATCGTGGTTGGACAACGGCGCCCGATTGTTTCCAACAATAAAGCCCCGTCCGCAGATGAAAAACTGGCGGACAGGGTAATTTCATTAACCATACTTATCTCTTTCTTATCTCCAAGGTCTGCGGCCTCGGCCAAACCCCCGGCCAAATCCTCCACCCATTGTCGGTCCGCATCCCGGGCGCGCTTGAACTGGTGGGCCCATGACCGTTTCATTCGTTTCTGTATAATAATGTCTTGGCACGTCAACGTAATGCTGTACGTTCACGTTGACAAATGGATGGATATAAGGGACCTCCCGTGGAATAAATGAATTGTGGCAACGGTACTGGGTTGGACAGACTACCGGTTGTGCCTGGGTCATCGGCATCACTTGACCTCCGTGGCAATGTCCATGGTGATGTCCGTGGTGCATCATCATTTTCTCACCTCCTACTTCCTATATTACATGCGGAACTGGAGACGGGCACACGGGCGGGCAACCAGTCAATGCGGATTTATTGCAGAAAAGCGGGACATATTCCCCTTTTTCGAGCCGGTATTGCAGAATCGTCAAAAAAAGCTTGATCGGTGCCTTTCCGATCAAGCTTTCCCCTTCACAGTATCATATGCCTCCAATGCCCGTTTCCTTGCATAAGCGTGATCGATCATCGGATACGGATAGTCCTCTCCAAGCCGGATGTCCGCTTCAGCGAGCACCTCATCGGAAGCAGTCCAAGGATGGTGGATGTACGGAGCGGGAAGCTTCCCCAGCTCTGGAAGCCAACGACGGATATAAAATCCATTCGCGTCAAATTTCTCGCTTTGGATAATAGGATTGAATATGCGGAAATACGGGGCAGCGTCAATGCCACTGCCCGTCACCCACTGCCAACCCATGGCGTTGTTCGCCGCATCAAAATCGATCAGCCTATCTCCAAACCAATCCGAACCCGCAGTCCAGGGGATGAGAAGATGCTTCACCAGGAAAGAAGCAGCAACCATCCGAACCCGGTTGTGGATGAACCCCGTTTCCTGCAGTTGCCGCATCCCGGCATCGACAAGCGGATACCCCGTCCTGCCCTGTTTCCACGCTGCAAACTGATCCGCCGTCCCCTCCCAAGGAAAGCTCTCAAATTGGCAGCGCAGAGAAGAGTGCAGCATCCCCGGAAAATGCAGCAGCTGATGGTAGGCAAAATCCCTCCAGATCAGTTGCCGCAGAAATGCATCCGCTGTCTGTCGCAGGGAGCTCTCCGACTCAGCCCGGCACCTGACCTCATGCCAAACTGCCCGAACGCTGATTTCTCCATGTGACACATATGGCGACAGTGACGAAATGGTGTCCTGATGCGGAAAATCCCTTCCAGCTGCATACGCGCCCAACCTTTCGTCAACGAATGTCTCCCATTGCGCAACGGCCCCTGCCTCTCCGGGAATCCAATATTCTCCAAAATCCACCTCTTCCTGTGGCAACAGTCCGAGTCTCTCCACAGTCAGCGATTCCACCACATCCCCGATGCCCTCCAACCGATCCGGCACCCCGACGGCCGGCGGAACCGCCTCATGCATGCAACGTTTCCAAAACGAGGTAAATACTTTATACGGCTCCTGCTTCCCATTCCACAACCGATCCGGGTCGAATAAAAGATGACCATGGAACCGGCGCACTTCCACACCCTTCGCTTGCAGATACTCTGATATGTCCCTGTCCCGCAGCCGGACATCCGGTTCATACCGCTCATTCCAAAAGACGGCAGCCGCCCCCGTTTCGAAGACGAGGCTTCCAAGTACTTCGGATGGATTCCCCGAACGGATGACAAGCGGTGAACCTTTCGACACGAGACTTTCCCGCAATCGTAACAAAGAATGATACAACCACCAGCGTCATGCCTTCCCCTGCTCGTCGGGAGGAGCGATGTAGACCGGAATGACTGCTCCCGAACGGGATGCCTCCCACAAGGCGGGATGATCGTGGAGCCGCAGATCGTTCCTGAACCAGACTATCGTTTTTTTCTTCATCGCGGATTCACCGCCCTTCCTCCTGCAAGGTTAGGACACCAACCGTCATGTTATACACTTTGTCGCAATATCCGATCAACCGGATATCATGGGTCACAACAATCGTTGTCGTATTTTTAGTTTTCGTTTCGCTTTCCAGCAGCTCCATCACTTCATACGCCCGATCCGAGTCGAGCTAGGCTGTCGGTTCAACCGCTAAAATGATCGAAGGATTGCTGTACAGAGCTTTGGCGATGGCAACCCGCCGCCTTTCCCCTCCCGACAGGTCGGATGGATACTTGGACCGTAGCTCGCCGATTCCAAGGTCCTCATACAGTTGCTCCAGATCTTTCTTCGACATATTTCCTTTCTTCACATTGTCCAAGAGTCTTAATTGACCGGCCACGTTGAGGAAAGGAACGAGATTGGATGCCTGGAGGACGAAGCCGATTTCCTTCAAGCGGATAGGGGACCTTTGCTTTTCATTCAGAGCGGATCGGTTTTGTTCGTTGATGATGACATCTCCCTCCGTCGGAGACAGCAATCCGCCGATGATTGTCAGGAAGGTACTCTTGCCTGATCTGGACGGACCGATGATGGCGATCAATTCACCGCGCACCGCTTGGAAATCGGTCTTTTTCAGCGCCTCCACCTGTGTTCGCCCCGAGCCGAATGTCGGAGCACCCGGACATCGAATTTCACTTGGGAGGGGCCGGAGCAATCGAGCATTTGAGAGGCAGGAATTTGAAGGCGATTACGGTAACCTCCTCTTATGAGGGAGTTTAGGGCAATCCGAATAATGCAAACTAAAAACCCCCACATGAGGTGGGGGTTTATTATTGGTAGGCAGCTGGAAGCTGATCTTCGTCAAATCCTTCGAGGTCGGATAATCTGGCGGCTAAATAGCGCTCGGTCCTCTGCGGGTCGGTGGCTCCGTAATCAGGCGCTCCTTCGCCGACCATGCGCAAAGAAGCATGGACGTCTTTGTCTCTCCGACGCTCCATTTCGTTGGAATCTACAAATTTCTTCATACATAGATCACTCCTCAACCGTTATTCCGTGACAGAATTACATCGACAGTCGTCTTTGGCACAGCAATCTATTCTCATATTCTATCATACAGAATTTACTGAATCTTGTAAAGACATATGCCAATGCGTTTCATCAGGGGATTAGAGGTTATACTTAAAGATAGACAAGATGTGCTAGGAGGTGTAGAGATGAAAAGGATTATCCTGTTCGACGGGGACTGCAACTTCTGCGATGCGAGTGTGCAATTCATACTGAAGCGCGATCCGGCAGAACATTTCCTGTTCGCTTCCCTGCAAAGCGACACCGGACAAAAATACAGGGAGCAGTATCAGATACCGGATGATGTGGACAGCATTGTATTGATTGAGAAGGAGAAGGCGTACACAAAATCTGCGGCGGCACTCCATATCGCAAAGAAACTGGACGGCATGTGGCATATACTGTTCTTGTTGATCCTCGTCCCGCGTCCAATCCGGGATGCCGTCTATGACTACGTCGCCAAGAACCGCTACAGATGGTTCGGGAAAAAAGAGGCCTGCATGCTTCCGACTCCCGAAGAGCGGAAACGGTTTATATGAATTGAATTGGAAAAAAGCTGCCCGGAAGCAGCTTTTTTTATGCCTGCAATTGCTCGTTCTCTTCTGCCGTAAAAGCGCGCGACCTTGTCAGGAACCGTTTCCCTTCCACGCCCTCGAGCGAGAACATGCCGCCCCGCCCCTCCACGACATCGATGATGAGCTGGGTATGCTTCCAATAGTCGAACTGGTTTTTGTGCATATAGAACGGGACTCCGCCGATAGACCCAAGCAGCACGTCCTGATCGCCGATGATCAGGTCGCCCTCCGGATAACACATTGGCGAAGAGCCGTCACAGCAACCACCTGACTGATGGAATAGAAGCGGACCGTGTTTCCGCTTCAGGAAATCGATCAGTTCCAAAGCTGCGTCCGTTGCGATGACGCGATCTGGCAAAGCTTCCACATCCCTTCGATTGGTCCGATCAGAAGAACCCTTGCTTATTCGGGCTGTAGCTCACGAGCATATTTTTCGTCTGCTGATAGTGCGATAGCATTTGCAGATGATTTTCACGTCCGATCCCGGATGCTTTATAGCCTCCAAATGCTGCATGGGCAGGGTAGGCATGGTAGCAGTTCGTCCAGACGCGACCCGCCTCGATTTTTCGGCCGAACCGGTACGCAGTATTGATATCGCGTGTCCAGACGCCCGAACCAAGACCGTACAATGTATCATTTGCGATTTCCAAGGCTTCTTCTTTCGTCTTGAATGTCGTCACCGACACAACAGGACCGAAGATTTCCTCTTGGAAAATCCGCATTTTATTATTCCCTTTGAAGACCGTAGGCTGAACGTAGTAGCCGCCTTCCAACTCCCCTTCCAGCCGGTTCTGCTCCCCGCCAATCAGGCATTCCGCGCCCTCTTGCTTGCCGATATCGAGATAGGACAAGATTTTTTCCAGTTGCTCCGTTGATGCCTGGGCACCCATCATGACTGATGGATCTAGCGGATTTCCAATTTTGATCGCTTTGACACGTTCCAGAGCACGCTCCATGAATTCATCATAAATCGACTCCTGAATCAAGGCGCGCGAAGGGCATGTGCACACTTCCCCTTGGTTCAGCGCGAACATGACGAAGCCTTCAATCGCTTTATCCAGGAATTCATCATCTTCCGCCATCACGTCCTCAAAGAAGATGTTCGGCGATTTCCCGCCTAGTTCCAGCGTGACCGGGATGATATTTTGAGAAGCATATTGCATGATGAGTCGACCTGTCGTCGTCTCTCCTGTAAACGCAATCTTGCCGATCCGCGGATTGGAGGCAAGCGGTTTTCCGGCTTCCAAACCGAAACCGTTTACGACATTGACTACGCCTGCCGGCAATAAATCCTCGATGAGTTCAATTAATACCATAATCGAAGAAGGAGTCTGCTCGGCCGGCTTCAATACGACACAGTTCCCTGCAGCAAGGGCGGGGGCCAATTTCCAAACCGCCATGAGAAGTGGAAAATTCCAAGGGATGATCTGGCCGACGACTCCGATCGGCTCATGGAAATGGTACGCAACCGTATCGTCATCAATCTGGCTTACGCCGCCCTCTTGCGAACGGATAGCCGACGCGAAATACCGGAAGTGATCGATGGCGAGCGGCAAATCGGCGTTCAATGTTTCACGGACCGCCTTGCCGTTTTCCCAAGTTTCTGCAACAGCTAACATTTCCAAGTTCTCTTCCATGCGATCGGCGATTTTCAGAAGAATGTTCGCACGTTCCGTCACCGATGTCTTCGCCCATGAATCCTTCGCCGCGTGGGCTGCATCCAAGGCAAGCTCGATATCTTCCTTCGTCGACCGGGCAACTTGGGTAAATATTTTTCCTGTCACCGGTGTGACATTATCAAAGTACTCCCCGTTTACAGGGGCTGTCCATTTACCGCCAATAAAATTGTCGTACCGTTCCTTGAAGTTCACCTTTGCTCCATCCGTGTTCGGAAACGCATAAACTTGACTTTCTGTGGCTTGTACCAAATTCCATTCCTCCCTTGATTATTTTTCGTTTGGTAACCGGCGGCTCAATTTGCACGCAAGATTACCATATGCTGCAAGCTTCCCTGATATGTCCTCTTTATCATTACATATTGGAGCTTGTCCTATCATTCTGTCAGACTAACTCAAATTTTTCAACTATTTAGTTTATGTAAAATTTGAAACGGCGGGTTGTCAAGGTTTATTCAATCTCCCGTAATAATTTGTTCATAATTCATCCGTAAGATTGAGGCAGATGAATTACAAAGGAGACGGATACAATGGAACATTCAAAAGGCAAACAATTCTTATCTACTCTGGCGTCAGGGGTACTGGGTTCGATGTTGACATTGGGCGTTGTTGCGAACACCGACTTGCTCACCGCCGAGACGCAAGAGGTTTCGGAAAGTGAAACGGCGACGGCCAATTATGAAGTGCACCCTACTTCCGTAAAAAGTGCCGCTTCCCTATCGGATATGGTAGAACAAGCTTCCGGAGCGATTGTCGGCATCGTCAATTATCAAAATACGGGGAATCGGTTTGCACAGGCCAGCCAAAGTATCGAGGCCGGTTCCGGCTCAGGCGTGATTTATAAAATTGATGGAGATCATGCGCTAATCGTCACAAACAACCATGTAATCGAAGGGGCAGCCAAAGTGGAAGTTGTCTTGGACAACGGCGAGAAAACAGATGCCGAAGTCATCGGGAAAGATGCCTTGAGCGATCTGGCTGTCTTGAAAATTGATGCCAAATATGCGGAAACCGTACTGGAATTCGGCGATTCAGGCACCCTCCGTGCTGGCGATCAAGTCATTGCGATCGGGAATCCGCTCGGGCTTGATTTCTCCGGAACGGTCACCCAAGGGATTGTCAGCGCGGTCAACCGGTCGATAGACGTCAAAACTTCGGCGGGCCATTGGGAAATGAACGTTATCCAAACAGACGCAGCCATCAATCCCGGTAACAGCGGCGGGGCTCTGCTGAATACGGACGGAAAAGTGGTGGGCATCAACAGCTTGAAAATTGCCGAGAACGGCGTGGAAGGCCTCGGCTTCGCCATTCCGAGCAATGATGTCATCCCGCTTCTCGAGGAGATGGTCGAACACGGCCAAGTGGAACGGGCCTATATCGGCGTCGGTCTTGCCGATCTCGCCGAAGTACCGGCCATGTACGTCCAGGACCTCCCAGAATCCGTTACAGGCGGGGTCTTGGTTACGAGCGTCGATCCTTCTTCAGCAGCAGGAAAAGCCGGCTTGCAACAACAAGATGTCATCACGGCGATCAACGGAAAAGACATCGAAAATTCCGTAGAACTCCGTAAATTTCTCTATTCCGAGTTATCGGTCGGCGACAAAGCGAAGTTCACAATCTATCGTGGCAATGAAAAACAGACCATCGAACTGACCTTGACGAGCACGTCATCCAGGGAGGGGTGAAAACAGGTTTTCGTTTGACATTCCGCCCGGTTGGTTGTACAACTCCACGGGATGGTTGGACAACAACCGGGGCATGGTGGCCACCCGACCGTTCGTTGGAAACCCTGACCCGTTCGTTGAACATCTCCCCCGATTGGTTGGACGACAACAGCGTTTCGTTGTACACCCGACCGTTCGTTGGAAATCCTGCCCCATTCGTTGGACATCTCCCCCGGTTGGTTGGAGAACTCCACGGGATGGTTGGACAACAACAGCGTTTCGTTGCACACCCGCCCATTCGTTGGACATCTCCCCCGGTTGGTTGGACAACTCCACGGGATGGTTGGACAACAACAGCGTTTCGTTGCACACCCGCCCATTCGTTGGACATCTCCCCCGGTTGGTTGGACAACTCCACGGCATGGTTGGACAGCAACGGAGTTTCGTTGCATACCCGCTCCTTCGTTGGAAACCCTGCCCCATTCGTTGGACATCTCCCCCGGTTGGTTGGAGAACTCCACGGGATGGTTGGACAACAACAGCGTTTGGTTGTACACCCGCCCCTTCGTTGGAAATCCCGACCCATTCGTTGGACATCTCCCCCGATTGGTTGGAGAACTCCCCAGAATGGTTGGACAACAACAGCGTTTCGTTGTACACCCGCCCGCTCTTCCTAAAAAGCCGACTTCCTCGATAATCCTCCAAGGTTGATTATTTCCCGTAATCGTTTTACCTTGAATGAAAGGACAAGGAGGGCGGCCTATGAAAATATTAGTGATTGAAGACAATGAAAGCGTGTCCTCGATGATCGAGCTCTTCTTTTCCAAGGAAGGGATCGACGGGGAGTTTATCCAGGACGGATTGGAAGGCTATCGGCGGGCAAGCGGAGAACATTGGGATTGCCTGATCATCGATTGGATGCTACCCGGCATGGACGGTGTCTCAATTTGCCGGAAACTGCGGGAAGCTGATGTCGATGTCCCGATTATCATGCTGACCGCCAAAGATAGTGAATCCGATCAAGTGCTCGGCTTGGAAATGGGCGCGGACGATTATGTGACGAAACCGTTCAGCCCCCTCGCCCTCATGGCGCGCATCCGAGCGGTGACCCGGCGCTATGCCCAGCCGCCCGTCCCTCCTGAAGAAGAAGGAGTTCTCCGGACAGCCCGTTTTAAAATGGATACCAACACTCGGGAGGTGCTGCTCGACGGCCAGCCGATTCCCAACTTGACACCGAAGGAATTCGATCTGCTTCATTTCTTCCTTCAACATCCGAGACAGGTGTTTTCCCGGGAGCAGCTCCTCGACCGCGTCTGGGGCTATGATTTTTACGGGGATGACCGCACTGTCGATGTCCATATCAAACGGCTCCGCACGAAAATCTCGACGGAAGACCGTTCCTTCTTCCATACCGTTTGGGGGGTCGGCTACCGATTTGATGAAACAAGTGGTGACCCGGCATGAAAGTGAAGGTCCTCTACCAGCAGCTCGCCAGCCATATCAGCGTCATCTTAATCGCCTTTCTGCTGTTGAGTCTGCTGTTATCCCATTATATCGAGCGATTCGTCTATGATAATAAAACCGAAGAGCTTACCTTGTACGGCAAGGAAATCTTGCGTGACATCGAACGGGACCGGCCGAATTCAAACCGGATCCTTCAATCGTACGGCCATGTGCTGAACGGACGGGATATTCAATACAGCCTGTTCGACGAGAATTCTGCAATCATTTATTCCACCGGCTTGAAAACGCCTCTAGTGGAGTTGGAGGAAAAAGAATGGAACCTCATTGCAAACGGCCATTCCGTCATTGTCAAGCAGGATTATAAACGATTTGACGTCGGCGTCACGTTTGTATTGCTTCCTTATATCCATAACAACCAGTTCATCGGCGGCATCCTGCTCACCTCCCCCATCAAGGGATCCCGGGAGATCATTTCGCAAATGAACCATTATTTGATCTACACGACATTGATCGCTTTAGGAGTGGCGCTTCTCATCAGTTGGATTTTGTCGACGTTCCATGTGAAACGTGTCGAAAGGTTGCGGCAAGGCGCGTCACGCGTCGCTCAAGGGGATTATTCTGTGCGCGTTCCTTCCTCGAATTTTGACGAAATCGGGGAGTTGTCCGGTGATTTCAATCGGATGGTGGAAAAATTGGAAGCTTCGCAAGCGGAAATCGAGAACTTGGAAAATCGGCGACGTCAATTCATGGCGGATGTCTCCCATGAGTTGCGTACTCCGCTGACGACAATCCGAGGCATCATGGAAGGGCTGCGCAATGATATGATTTCCGAATCGGAGAAGGAGAAAGGCTTGAACCTGGCAAGCAGCGAGACGATGCGGCTCATCCGTCTAGTGAATGAAAACCTAGACTACGAAAAAATCCGGGCCAACCAAGTGACACTCGATAAGCAAAGCATACAGCTTATCGATTTATTTGAAATTACGAAAGAACAGTTGGAAGGGCAGGCGCGCGCCAAGGGGAATCGCGTTCAGATTGAGGTCGAGCCGACAGTGCATGTCCTGGCCGACTATGACAGACTTCTGCAAGTGCTGATCAATATCGCAAAAAACAGCATCCAGTTCACGGAGAATGGGTTGATCCAATTGCGTGGCTTTGATGAAGGGGAATATACCATCATTGAAATCGAGGATAGCGGAATCGGCATGGATCCGGAAGACATTGAAAAGATTTGGAGCCGCTTCTACAAGGCGATCGTCTCCCGGACAACAAATCCATACGGGGAATTCGGCCTTGGTCTCTCCATCGTCAAGCAACTGATCACCCTCCACGGTGGAACGATTGAAGTCGCCAGCGCGAAGGGACAAGGGACCACGTTCACCATTGCCTTGCCGAAGACTTCGGAAGATTCTTGAACGTTCGGGTTCTTCCAAGCGAAAGTGCCGACTTGCAAGCAAACCTGACCGGAGCGCAAGCAATGGACGGTTTTCTACAAACAACCTGCTTCGGAATGCAAGCAACCCTTTCGGCAACGCAAGCAACCCCCTTCCCGTACCTGACCCAATTGAAAAGGCTGTCTCCTTGCACATCTTGGAGGCAGCCTTTCATTTTAATATTTACAGATGGAATCAATGTGGTAACGGATAGTGGCAATCACTTGTTCACTCGCCAAACGTTCGGGCTCGAAGAAAGCATGGATGGCAATTCCGTCAATGAGGGAATACAGCCGCTCCACCTCCAACTCAAAATCAAGCCCATCCTTCAATACCCCGCTTGCTGCTAAATGGCCCACCAATTTTTGGACGCCTTCCAAAATCATATCCTCTGGTATCGCCAATGTATCTTTCCGATGCCGGACATGAGCCATGAACGCGAACCATACTTCCATTTCAGCACGTGTCTCGACATTCACCGGCACAATTTCCAACAAGACGGCGAGGACCATTTCTTTCGGCGGCAAATCCCTTGTTACGACAGATCCGATTCGCGCGGTCGCCCGCTCTTGCACGAGAGTCATTGCATAGACTAGCAAATCATCTTGGTTCGAAAAATAATGACGGAGCGCTCCGAGCGAGAGCCCCGCCTCCTCCGCAATATTCCGCACTGTTGCCCCTTCCATCCCTTTATCCAAAATGACCCGCCACATTGCCTCCGCAATCTGCTCGCGTCTTTTCTCGTGATCGACAATTTTCGGCATACTTTCATTTTAGCAAATTAATTTTTCTGCGCAATGTACAATACACTTGTATTAAATAAAACAGATACTGTATACTGGTTTTAAATAATACTAACGTATTAAAAAGGGGCGTGCGCTTATGAATTTGATTGCCTGGACGATTATTGCATGTGAAGTTGGATTTTGGGTCGTCATCCTGCTTGGGCTACTGACCCGATATGTATTCAACCGGAAAAAACTCGGCTTGTTTTTCTTGGCCCTGACTCCCGTTGTCGATCTTCTATTATTAACCGTCACCGCAATAGATTTATACAACGGCGCAGCGGCAACACAGATTCATGCCTTGGCCGCTGTGTACCTGGGCGTCTCGATTGCGTTCGGTAAAAGCATGATTCGGTGGGCTGATGAACGGTTTCGCTACTATGTCAAAAAACAAGGCGAGAAGCCGAAGCGGAAAGCCGGTTGGGCATACGCACGCCATTCCATGAAAGGGTCATTCCAGCATCTTGTCGCTTTCTTAATCGGAGGTGCTCTGTTGCTGCTGATGATTTACCTTATCGGGGATCCAGAAAAAACAACCGCCCTGTCCGGCGTGCTGAAAACATGGGCACTGATCCTTGGCATCGACTTCGCGATTTCTGTTTCGTATTTTATTTGGCCACGGCCGGAAAAAAAGAAACAAAATGTTTCCTAGCGGTATAGGCGGTATGAAAAAGAAGGGGCTGTCCGTAAAGTCCAGGCACAGAGTTGGATACTAGCAAAAAGCAAGGGCGCCGGGAGACTCCTGCGGGAAAGCCGGCCGACGAGACCCCGCACGGCTGTAAGCCGGAGGAGGCTCGGCGGCTGGCCCGCGGAAAGCGACCAGAGCCCTTGCTTTTTGCGTGTTTAACCGGAAAATCCACTTTCTGGACAGCCCCTTATGCGTTCAGATGTCGCAATGCTTCTGCCACTTGTACAGTACGTTTGGCTTGGTGTTTGACGGCAGCTTGCACGTCCTCAACCATTTTGCCATCCTGTCCCACCGTAACGCTAGTTCCATATGGGTTGCCACCCGCCCCGAACGTGACGGCATCCGTGTAGCCCGGCGCTGCAACGATCGCTCCCCAGTGATACATGGTCGTATACAAAGAAAGGATAGTCGCTTCTTGGCCCCCATGCGGATTTTGTGCTGATGACATGGCGCTCACGGCTTTATTCGCAAGCTTCCCTTGTGCCCAAAGGCCACCGGTCGTATCCAGGAAGTTCTTCATCTGCCCGGGCATATTGCCGAACCGGGTTGGTACGCTGAAAATGATGGCGTCCGCCCATTCCAAATCCTCCGGAGTGACATCCGGCACGTCTTTTGTCGCGTCCACGTGCGCCCGCCATGCCTCGTTCGAATCAATGGCGGCTTGAGGCGCAGTCTCAGGGGCTTTCAACACCTTGACTTCCGAGCCGGCCTCCTTCGCCGCCTCCGCCGCCCATTGAGCGAGCTGGTAATTGGTCCCTGTCGAGCTATAATACACAATGGCTGTTTTCACCATACTCCTCTTCTCCTCTCTTGATTTCCAAAATAGCATGTCTATCCAATCTTCTTTTTATTCAATGGACGATGTTCTTTCCATACCAATCCGCCGCAGCTTCCACTTCGGATCGGGTGAGCGAATGACCGTTCATTTCCCAATGGATCGCCGTTTCTGCGCCTGCCGCACCTAATAACCCCGCCAATTCCTCTGCTTCTTCCGGCGGACACATCGGATCGTTCTTCCCTGCTGCTATGAACACCCGGACCCCTGCTAAATCGGGCAATTCCACCCCACGTCGAGGAACCATCGGGTGATGCAGGATGGCCCCCTTCAAACTGTTTGCATGATGGAATAGCAAACTTCCCGCAATATTGGCACCGTTTGAATACCCGATCGCCACCACATTGGAACGGTCGAAATTATATTTTCCGGCGGTCTCGTCAAGGAATTGATGCAATTCTGCCGTCCGGGCGATCAAATCTTCTTCGTCAAACACCCCTTCCGCCAAACGCCGGAAGAATCGAGGCATACCGTGTTCTGACACATTCCCACGGACACTCAACACCGATGCTTGCGGATCGACCCAATCCGCCAACTGCAATAAATCCTGTTCCGTTCCACCCGTGCCGTGCAGCAGAAGCAAAGTTGGTCTTTTCGGATCCTGTCCTTCTTTGAATATATGAATCATCCCGTCACCTCATAATTTATCTTTAATTCGAGATAAATATATCAATGCTTCTGCCGACTGTCAAAAAGTCTGTTTCATTGCAGGTTCGAAATCCGCCAGTATTGCCAAGCGACAATCCGCGACATCCAGGCAAGCCCTTTGCTTTCGGCAAGGTGGATGTCTTCCCAATCTCCATCGCCTCGAGCCAAATGATGTGGCGCTTGATCATGATAGCCCCATATATCGAACAAACCGTCCCGCCGCATGACCGCCGTCACTTCATAGTCGATTTGTGGTGCGGTGGTCAGCGGATTGCCGACTGCATGTTGAAGGAGAAAACCGGTCTCGCCTTCCCCGTGGTCCAATCGTTTCAGCGTGATGCCGTCAGATGAAGCGGTCGCCCGTTCCCGAAAACGCTTCAAGTAATTATAGGCGACCGACTCCCCGACCTGCTTCGTAAAGGTCAATGGAGAACGATCTAAATCATAGGCTAGTTCGATATCGACCCGCGTCCGGAACCCTTTCCCGTCCGGAGCGAATCCTCTGCCATCCCCTTTAAAATAATGGTTCGGCGACAGCGCATTCGGGTTCGTAAGCCATTGGTCTTGCAAGAAAGTCGTATAGCGGAATTTCCAATGGTCCACCCGTTTCCGGACTTCTTTCTCCTTGACGGGCAATAGCAGCTGACTCGGAGGTGCAATTTCCTTAGTCAGTAAAAATTGCTCCACTTCCGCTTCCTCTTTCGTAGAAAACGGATTGATGGCGCCAAACACTTGCGACACGATGGATTTACCGACGTTCAACCGTTCCTCGGACTGGGCCAATGGGCGTTCAGCATGGATGGAGTAGACGGAAGGCTCATCTACTGAGATATCCCGATCAATATATCGATTCCCCTTCACCGTTTCTACATAAACGCCGTTTCGCAAAATATGGTATGCTTCGATGTCTTTGATTTTTTCCCAAGATAACGCAATTTGCGTCTTGGCGACGATTGTGGTCATGACGATGGATTGCAGGGGATTCTCCTTATTCTTTTCCTCTGCGAACGCAGACGTCTGAAGGACGATGACATCGACCACTTCCCCATTTTCCAAACGTTCAACCGTGTACGTATAGAGTTTCGCATGGGTGAAATCACCATCACTGAACTCCGCAACCGTCCCTTCGTACAGATGCGTTCCGTCTTTATACACACGATACAGGCCGCCGACATCATTCCATGTGAATGAAATGAGATCCGCCTGATGCAAAACTGTCTGAATCTCAAATAATGGCTGCATGGACGCGAAGCCTCCTTCTACCCTTCATAATTGCTTGTTTTGGAAGAGACTAAACCTGGCAGTGGATCTTCTTATGATTTCCCGTCTTGCCAACGCTTGAAACTATGTTATAGTGAAGTGAAAAATAATTTCATCTGTTACCACTAGGGGAGTCTTGCAAAAGGACTGAGACGCGTATGGCTATGCGGACCCTTGGAACCTGATCTGGTTGATGCCAGCGGAGGGAAGTGGAGTGGCGATTGCAATCGTTCATTTTTCCAACACGCCCGCTTCCTGATCCGATCAGGAGGCGGTTTTTTTAATATCTAAAAAGGAGTGAATTACCATGTTGAACTCACCTGTACTTCTTCTACAACAATTACGGAAGGACCAACCTCTCGTTCACTGCATCACGAATATTGTCGTGGCCAACTTCCAGGCGAACGGCCTGCTTGCGTTGGGCGCGTCTCCGGTGATGGCGGATGCAGTCGAGGAAGCTGCTGAAATTGCGTCCGTCTCTTCTTGTACCGTCCTGAATATCGGCACCTTGAAGGCAGTCACGGTCGAGGCGATGATCCTCGCCGGCAAAAGTGCCAATACGCACGGAAAACCGGTCGTCCTCGACCCAGTCGGAGCCGGAGCGACAGCATTCCGCAAGCAGTCTGTGCTGCGTATTTTGGAGGAGGTCGAGGTCACGCTCATCCGTTGCAACGCAGGGGAACTGGCGGCCATTGCAGGTGTTACTTGGCAGGCGAAAGGCGTCGATGCCGGAGAGGGAGAAGCGGACGTGGTGAAATTGGCAAAACAAGTCGCAACTACCCACGATTGCCTTGTTGCGGTATCTGGCGAAGTCGACATCGTCACGGACGGTCAGAATCTCTTGTCCATTACTGGCGGACACCCATTAATGACGCGAGTGACGGGCGTGGGTTGCCTGTTAAGTTCCGTAGTAGGCGCTTTTTTAACCGTGGCGAATGAAAAACCATTGGAGGCGGCCGCCACGGCTTTGGCTTTCTATAAACAAGTTGGGGAACATGCGGCAGAAGCGGCCACAGGACCCGGAGATTTTGCAGTTCATTTTCTGAATGGATTGGCTTTAACGGAAGACCGATTGATTACAATAGGGGATTTTATTTCACAAGGAGGCATTTCACTATGACAGCAGTAGCGTTAACGATCGCTGGTTCGGATAGCGGGGGCGGGGCCGGCATCCAAGCCGACCTGAAAACCTTTCAGGAATTGGATGTATTCGGTACATCCGCACTGACCGCGGTTACGGCACAAAATACACTTGGCGTACATGGCGTCTATCCGATTGAAGCAGCCGGTGTCATTGCGCAGATAAAGGCAGTCTTGGAGGATTTCCATGTCGGTGCGGTGAAGACGGGGATGCTTTTTTCGGCTGATATCATTACAGCGGTGGCACAAACGTTGCGGATGTACGGACCACCGGCATTGATCATTGATCCTGTCATGATTGCAAAAGGCGGCGCTTCCCTCTTGCAGGAAGAGGCAGTGCATGCGTTACAACAGGAACTTATTCCGATTGCGGCAGTCGTCACACCGAACATCCCGGAAGCAGAAGTCCTGACAGGGGTTTCCATCGAAACGGATGATGACGTCTTGGAAGCGGCGGAGAAATTGTTGGAGCTCGGGGCCCAGGCAGTCGTGATGAAAGGCGGCCATCGCCACAACGAAAAATTTGCGGAAGACCTGTTCCTCTCCGCGGATGGCGAGCGGTTCCTTCTTCGCTCGGAGCGGATTAACACGAAGGATACGCATGGTACCGGCTGTACGTTTTCAGCAGCCATCACGGCATGGATGGCCAACGGAAAAACAGCTGGTGAATCCGTGATTGCTGCAAAACAATTCATCCAAGCAGCCATTCGGGATGGGCTGGAACTGGGCGCCGGACACGGTCCCACCAATCATTGGGCCTATCATCGCCTAGGCGAAAACGCGGGAAAGGGTGTCATCCTTGTCGATTAAAAAGCAGTTGAAATTATATTTCATCATGGGATCGAATAATACCGGAGCAGTCGAACCGCTCAATGTGTTGGAAGCGGCACTCCAGGGAGGTGTAACCTGCTTTCAATTACGGGAAAAAGGGGACGGAGCGTTGATCGGAGAGGCAAAACGAGAATTTGCGCAGCAATGCCAGCAGCTCTGTCAGCGCTATAGCGTCCCGTTCATCATCAATGATGACGTGGAATTGGCGATGGCCGTCGATGCAGACGGCGTCCATGTCGGACAGGACGACATGGACGCGGGGCGCGTGCGGGAACGGCTCGGGTCCAATAAAATTCTAGGCGTCTCCACACACACATTGGAAGAGGTTCAACAAGCGTTGGCAGACGGCGCAGATTACGTCGGCATGGGTCCCGTTTATGCGACCATGTCGAAAGCGGATGCCAAGCCGGTCGCGGGAACCGGGTTGATCCGGAAAACGGCTTCACTTCATCCCGATCTGCCGATTGTCGGCATCGGAGGCATCACTCTAGATAACTTCGAGCCCGTCATTCAAGCCGGCGCCAGCGGGGTGTCCTTGATTTCGGCCATTGCGTCGGCAGACGATCCTTTCGCCACCGCCCAGAAATTTGCAGCAACGATCGAGGAAATCATACAGAGGGAAGGGGCTTCATCATGAATACTCGTAAGATGGTCATCATGACGATGTTCGTCGCGATTGCGGTAGCGGGTTCGACGTTCGTTTCATTCCCGGCAGGCATCGCACGGGCTTATCCGATCCAGCACGCCGTCAACGTCATCGCAGCAATCCTGCTCGGACCCGTGCCCGCCGTCATCATTGCCTTTTTAACGGGATTGGTGCGGATTTTGACCGGCACCGGCTCCCTGTTGGCATTTCCCGGCGGCATGATCGGCGCGTTCCTGGCAGGTGTCATGTATAAGAGATTTGGCAAAGCATGGCTCGCCGGTGTCGGGGAAATGGTCGGTACAGGCATCCTCGCCTCCTTGTTCGCCGTCCCGTACGCCAAAATTCTGATGGGCACGACGTTCACAGCATTCTTCTTCGTCCCGCCCTTCCTCGTTTCGAGCGTCAGCGGCGCCCTGCTCGGCCTTGTACTAGCCGCCCGTTTGCAGGATACCCGGATTTCGTCGAAGATTGGTCAGATGGAATGAAGGTGCAACGCCAGGAATCCCGGAAACGGATGCTGGCGTTTTTTTAACCTTCACTTCTCTATGGATAATCGTCACTTTTGATGGAATATCCATCACTACGGCATACGTATCTGTCACTTTGTAGCAGATATTCGTCAAGTTCACAAGTTTATTCCTGAATTAGGACTTTACTCATAGATTTATCCGAGACAATAGATATCCCAATTCGGTCCGGTTCTCTACCCCCATCTTTTGAAAGACGTTTTGCAAATGCTTTTTCACGGTATTTACACTGATGGACAACGCCTCTCCAATTTCCTTATTCAATAAACCTTGCCGAACCAGTTTCACTATTTCCTTTTCCCGACTAGTTAATCTTGCCTCCAAAATCGGCTCTCTCTGCTCCTGACTAATCATGGCCGCTGCATTAAAAGCCCCCTCAATCGACTTTATAAGGAACTGGATACAGTTTCGGTCGACCTCACTAAAATGGCCTTCTTCCTTCTTCCGGACCAACCCGATTACCCCGACCAACTCCGACTTATCATAAATGTAAATTCCCATCTCATCGATATAACCAAACCGATCGAAATAGTGTAATGCGTATTCCGTCTTTTTAAATTGGTTATACGGCATGACATCTTTATTTTTCAGGATTGGAGCTGTGGGCACCCCAGTCGGTATATTCCCCGGTGCCAATACATCATGGGTATGATACGTTTCAAAATACTCATACATCGATTTGTCTTCAATATTAGTGAAGATCGGATCCATCAGCCGCCCTTCGTCATCAAGTAGCCAAAATAAATTGGTATAGCCAAACACTTCAAACAGACAATCAACCACTTTCTGACGATACGCTGTTAAATTACTACTATCCGAGTTAAATGCAACCCGGTCCAAACCTTCCATGATCTTCTTGTACTCTTTTTGCGTCAATTGCAACAAGTGATTTTCCTCCTGGTTCAGAATATTTGAAATGGTCATGTAACTCTTTCGGGTAATAGTATCCGTTATCCTCTTTGATTACAATGAAAAAAAGGAGGAGAGAAGATGAAAAAATCAGAATATGTGAATTATGATGGAATCGGTCTTGCGGAACTAGTGAAGAATAAGGAAGTAAAACCCGAAGAACTGGTTCAAACATCACTCGATCTCATCGAAGATTTGAATCCTGCACTCCATGCAGTCGCCTCAACAATCGAAGACCAAGCGTTGGAGGAAATCAAACAAGGACTGCCGAAAGGCCCGTTTGAAGGAGTACCATTCCTAATAAAAGAGCTAGTCCTTCATGCCAAAGGGGTTCCCGCCAATATGGGAAGCCGCCTAGCAGAAGGTATGACATTCCCTGTAGATAGTGAATTGATGGCCCGTTTCCGCAAAGCCGGTCTAGTAACGGTCGGGACAACGCCAACGCCGGAATTCGGCTATAATGCGACGACAGAGGCAACCTTCTATGGCGAGCCGGCAAAAAATCCGTGGGATACAAACCGCAGTCCGGGCGGATCCAGTGGAGGTTCATCATCCGCAGTCGCGGCCGGCATCGCACCTCTTGCCCATGCTAATGATGGCGGAGGGTCGATTAGGATTCCCGCCGCCTGTACCGGATTAGTCGGGTTGAAACCGACGAGAGGGCGCATTCCAGCCGGGCCTTTCAACAGTGAACCGCTCAATGGCATCGCCATCGAGTTTGCACTATCCAGGACTGTCCGTGACACAGCCACCTTGTTGGATGCGGTCGCCGGCCCGGATGTCGGTTGCTACGCCTGGGCTGAACCGCCGAAAACCCCATACGCCCAGGCAATGAAAACAACACCGAAGCCATTGAAAATTGCATGGACAGGAAAGCCGGCATCAGGAGTGCCCGTTGACGAGGAATGTCTTCGTGAGCTGCATGAAACCGTCAAACTTCTGGAGGATTTAGGCCATACAGTAGTGGAAGCCGCTCCTCAATACGATGCGGAGTCATTTAGCCAGGCAACCGTCCGTATCTGGACAGCTAACATTCACCATATGATCAATGGAGTAGCGTCTGCCTTAGGTCGTCAGCCGGGTGAAGATAATATAGAAGCGGCCATCTGGGAATGTTATAAATACGGGAAAGCGATGCCAGCGTCTGATCTTTTGGAAGCCATTGACACCAATGCAGCCGTTTCCCGTCAAGTCGGACAATTTTTCACGGACTATGATGTTTTACTCTCGCCAACCATTGCTACGCTGCCAACGCCATTAGGATTGCTGAATTCCAACAATCCTTCAATAGATGCGGTCGAATGGACAGAACAAATCTTCACCTATGCGCCATTCACCAACCTGTTCAACGCAACGGGACAACCATCCATCTCCCTTCCGATTGGATGGAGTAACGAAGGTTTACCGATTGGCATGCAGTTCACTGGCCGATTTGCGGATGAAACCACGCTTCTGCAATTAGCGGCGCAATTGGAAGAAGCGAAACCGTGGAAGGAGAAGAAGCCTCCCATTCGTAAATTGATGACCACTTCGTGATGGAAAGCCCGTTGTCTGATGTGGAGACGACGGGCTTTTCAATTGTAAGATGGATTGGCTTCTGCCGCCTCTCCTCTTCCCCTACCCACACTTCCTACCGTTCCTCACCAATTCCTATTTCGTTTCTTATTCAATTTCTATACTGCCAAATGTTCTCTCGGGATAGGTTTACATGCCAATGTGCTATACTTTATGAAAACGTGCGGGGGTGTTTTTATGGCTCAGTCAAGTTCGGATCATCGGATGACCGTCGCGGAAATCAGTGAGCGGGATGGATATTGGGAATTGATTGACGGGACACCGTATAATATGACGCCTGCTCCATCGCCTCTTCATCAAAGGGTTGTGGGCGAGCTGTTTTTTTCATTGCGATCCCACTATGGAAAAGGGGACTGCTCTGTGTATATGGCACCTTTTGATGTGCAATTGGACGAAACTGACCCCTATACCTTGGTCCAGCCAGACATTTCCGTTTTTTGCAATCAGGATTGGATTGGGGACAAACGGGCTATCGGAGCTCCCGAGCTCGTTGTCGAAGTGCTTTCTCCAGCAACCGCTTTACGGGATCGGAACCACAAGTTTAATTTATACGAGCGAACAGCCATTTCTGAATACTGGCTTGTCGATCCAGTTAATAAAACCATTGAAGTCTACGGGCTGGCGGAAGGTCGATATCGAAAACGGGCCGTGTTCGGGAAAGAGGATTCTCTTACCTCTTTCCACTTTAGAAATTTGGACATCGATTTAGACGCCGTCTTCTCTGATTGACAGGATAAGCCTCCTCCTCTTTGGATACACTATCGCGTATAGCAAAAAAGGAGGGTTCGCGATGCCATCAAATCGGACATCAGTGGCGGATTTGGATGCCAAGCAATTGGAGGAACTGACGGCACTGGAGCAAAAATTAGGAGTCATCTTGATCGCTTACGATGCCTCCTCTGGGAAATAACTTCATACAAAAAGGCAGCTTTCCAAGAGGAGCTGCCTTTTCCAATTACCGGACGGCCGACTGCAAGTTCACCAATTGATCCAAAGCCGTCTGGTAGTCCGTCATTATTTCCTCGATAATTTCTGCAACGGATTTGATTTCATCAATGAGCCCGATTGTTTGGCCGAGCGAGAGGACGCCCACATCCATGTTGCCGGTTTTGAGCATTTCCTCGTAGGCCTCCCCGCTTATATACGGAAAGATTTCTTCAAACGTCGCGCCTTGTTCTTCCAACCGGGCCAATTCCATCGCATGTTCCGTCTTGAATACCCTCGCCGTCCGGCCAATTGATCTCTTTACAAGAATTGTGTCCGTTTCGCTCGCCTCCCTCAATGAATCTTTAAGCCGCTGTGGAAGTTGGACTTCCTTCGATAATAAAAACCGGGATCCCATCTGCACGCCTTGCGCCCCAAGAGCGAGCGCTGCCAATACGGAGCGGCCCGTAGAAAATCCGCCAGCCGCTATCACAGGAACCGAAAGCTCTTTCACCGCTTTTTGAACGAGCGTCAAGCTAGTCGTGTCTTCCATGCCGGGATGTCCACCGCACTCGAATCCGTTGACGACAACCGCATCACAACCGAGCGATTCTGCCTTCTTCGCGAAGCGGACCGAGGGGGCCACGTGAACGACCTTCATGCCCGCCGCCTTCAAATCGGCCATGTATGGTGTCGGATTATTCCCCGATGTGAAGACGATCGGCACCCGCGCTTCAATCGTCCCTTCGACAAATTCATCCATCGACTTACGCGTCCCGATGGCGATATTGACGCCAAACGGCTGATCCGTGAGACTGCGCGTCGCCTCGATATCCCGCACCATCTCCTCCTTCGTCCCGTAACTCCCCGCAGTTATCAGCCCGAGACCTCCCGCATTGGAAACTGCGGAAACCAGCGCAGACGTACCGAGCCCTTGCAATCCTCCTTGGATTATGGGATAGCGGATGTTGAACAGCTTCGTAATTTGAGTCTCGACCATATGTACATGCCTCCTGTTATAAACGTGGTGGTGAATGTTCTATTCTTAATTAATGAGTTTTCTGGAGTTATAAGCCATTCCCACGAGATATAAGCGGTACTTTCAAGTTATAAGCGCACGTCCAATTTAACCTCCCACCATATGCAAATAAATATGAAGAATGCAGAACAGCACGACGGCGTATCGCCAATTCCACCTGAATGAGATGGTGAACAGGTCGATACGCAATTCTTTGGACAATAGATTATTCACTGCTGTGCTCGGTGAAATTGTATTGGCTACTGCGGTGCTTCCCAATAAAAGAAAAGCGAATTGCATTGGAGTGAATCCGATGACCGTGGGATCAATTGTCGTAACAAAAACTGTTAATAACACGACTGGGTGCAACCCGGCCACCGCCGCCCCAATCATCGCAATCGAGAGGAAGATACCGAGTAATAGTGTAGAAGAGCCGAATGCCCAATTCAACAAATCGACGAATTGGTCACTTAACGGCGAACGGACGAATACGTAACTGAATATCCCCGCGACGAGAAATAGAGTAAACTCTCCTTGTAAACTTGGTATGGCGGTCGTCGTATGCCGTTTCACCTCATCCATGTATTTTCCGGATTGGCCTTTGATCAGGCACCACACTAAAGGAAACAGGAGGGATACCGTCGCAATGGACATGACCATCCCGATATCCGTCATCTGCATCACCGCTAAGACGAACCCGGTGGATAAAAGTAAGACGGCCACCAACTCAACCAGTTTAAGGGCGGTCTTCTTCGGCGATTCGTCTTCTTTCATTTGCTGGACATCTGCCCGAATCAAAGCCTTTTCACTGCGAAACGCTTTGCTTTCCATCGCGACAGCGACCGCTAGGGAAATAAGTACAAAGCCGATTGAATGCAGAGCCATCGCACTCCATGCAACGTCCAACTGGCCAATCACCAAAATCATAATCGCCAAGTACGGGGACCATGTCGTAATGGTCGTATACCCCCGCACTAGAATACTGGCGATCAACCGTTTCGACTTCAAATTGGAACTCGAAAGCAAATGCAGGTTGATGACAATGGAGCCGACATTCAAGACGACCGACAACAGATGCGTCAGCAGTAGGAAAATGACATAAGAGATGCCGGTCCGGTTTCCTAATTTGGACAACACCCGCTGTAAACTCTCAATGTAATCTCCCGTCCTGACCGGAATGCCAAGCAGGGGGGCCAATACTAGGATGCAAACGATAGATAGATTCGTATTGGCCCCTTCCAGCAATATTTTTACGGAATTCGGTTGTGCCACCAATAAGGCGACCGTCGAGATGAGAAGGACGTACGTCATCCGTCCGACCATCCCCCTCAAGACGGGAAGTGAGACCAAAATATAAATGCACGTGTACACACTGGCAAAGTTCCGGATCATCTGATTGTCCAACAGCTGGATCAATATATAGTTAACGACTAATAAGATGGCTAAAATTCCGCGATATTCCATTTTAGTCATCCGCAACTGGTTGCGAAGAACGATTGTCTGGCCCATGGTATGATTACTTCTTTCTATGTATAATCTGAATCTTCTACAATAAATTCTATCATACCCGGAACCTCCTAAAGAAGAAAGGCTTTGATTTCCTAATGTAATTCCACATATGGTGAAGGAGGGAGGACAAAGTTTCATCTCGCCGTTTTCAGGGAATAACGGAAGTCATAGCTGAATTTGGGGGTGTCGATTTGATTACAAAATATGGGGCATTATTGACGAAAGAGGATTTTTCCAACCGTTCTGACTTGCCGGATTGGTTGTTGCGAGAGTACAAGACTTTCCATGAAACAGTGACGGATAAAACATTTCCCTGTTATTTCGGAATGAGCGGTGAACTGAAAGGGGAGCTGCGCTATGCGTATATAACGCAGGATGACTGGTCCAATTTGCCGGAAGCACTCCAGTCTTTTTTGCAGCTGTTCGAGGACCCTGAGCATAAACGGCATGGGTTATTCGTGTTTGTCGAGCCGTTTGAGAAGGAAGGAACTTTGGATGAGTATCGAAAGCAGTTCTGGGAAATCCTGCAATACCTGCATGATGCGGATGAAGTCGAATGGCCGACGGATAGCCCGCGCGACCCGGACCATTATTTGTGGGACTTTCACTTTCACGGAGAACCGATTTTTGCATTCGGGAACACACCTGCCTATAAGCAGCGGAAAACTCGGGATCTCGGAAATGCCATGGTCATCGGTTTTCAGCCGCGCAAGATTTTCAAAGGATTGAAAGGGACGGAAAAGGGCGGCATCATGTCGCGCGAAAAAGTCCGTGAACGTGTCGAAGTGTGGGATCAGTTGCCGAAGCACCCCGACATCAGCCATTACGGCGACCCTGAGCATAATGAGTGGAAGCAGTTTTTCATCGGGGACGATAGTGAGCCGATTGTCGGGAAATGCCCGTTCTCCCATAAGGAAATGCAATAAAGCCGCCCACGATGGACGGCTTTATTTTTGTCATTCACTCATTTTTTAAATTTCCCATCGTCGGTCCGAAACTATCCAACGGTTCGTTATAGACTTCGAAGAACTCTTGTGCCAATGATTCAGGAGATCCCGATGAACCGATTCTTTTGACCACCAATTCATCCTTTCTCATCTCCACTTGAACCTCTTCCCAGCCAACGACTCCCAAATGGCTAAGCATTTCTTCGGTAAGAGTGACACCAAAAGAATCCCCGATCGGTACAATTTGTTGCAGCGATATCTTTGAATTCTTGCCGTCTTGATTCACAGCCATCCCTCCACCGCATTATTTCATTCCTAGTATAGGCAATAAGCTTCCGATTATTTCCCGTTTGCTGTCGATTTCCCGGGAAATAAAACGAATTATTTCCCCGCTATTCCGTAATAGCGTTTAATTTCTTCTTCAGGCACCATGCCGCCACCCGTTGCCCACACCATATGGGTCGCTTCGACAGCATCCGCCTTTCCAGCTTTCGCCTGGATACTTTTCAACGGACCCGGCATGCCTGCAAGCGCGGATGGCTCCAGATAGATCCCTTCTTTGTCCGCCAGCAACTTTAATAAGGAGAACAAAGTATTGTCGGATACGGTGTAGCAGCCATCTATGAATGGCAGCATTGTTTTTCCGACAAATCCTGATGGCGTTCCGACTGCGAGACCGTCCGCTGCGGTTTTATTGTCGAGCCCAAAATCATGCACGGAAATCGCATCATGCAACCCGGTCATCATCCCGAGTGTCATGCAGGGGGAATGAGTCGGTTCGGCGAAGAAGCAATGGACATGATCGCCAAAGACGAGCTTCAGCCCGAATGCCACGCCGCCCGGGCCACCCCCGACTCCGCAAGGCAAATAGACGAATAAAGGATGCTCTGCGTCCACGACAGTTCCCCGATCTTTCAATTGCCGTGCGACCCGTTCGCCCGCAACCGCATAACCTAAGAAAAGATCCCTTGAATTTTCATCGTCAATGAAATGGCAAGACGGATCGGATTCCGCCTGACGCCGTCCCTCTTCGACAGCCTTGCTGTAATCATCCGCGTATTCGACAACGGTAACCCCTTTTTCGCGTAACATGTCTTTTTTCCACTGCTTTGCATCAGCCGACATATGGACCGTGACATGGAATCCTAGCTCTGCGCTCATGATCCCGATGCTCAACCCCAAGTTCCCTGTCGAGCCGACCGCGATTTTATGCTTCGCAAACAATTCCCGAAACGCCGGCTCTGCAAATCTGCTGTAGTCCTCCCCTTCGGATATCCATCCATGTTGGAAGGCAAGTGTTTCTGCATGCTTCAGTACTTCGTAAATGCCGCCCCTTGCCTTGATGGAACCGGAAATCGGCAAACGATTATCCTGCTTCAAAAGCAATCGGCCTGGTATGGAAATCCCGTAACGGCCAGCCAAGGCCTCTTTCATCTCATGGATAGCCGTAAGCGGCGATTCAATCAAACCTTTCGAATCTTCAGTTTCCGGGAAAACCCGCTCTATATAGGGAGCAAATCGACGGAGGCGGTCTGATGCATCCCGGACGTCCGCTGCCGTCAATCCTGTTTTTGCCAGGCCGCTTTCAGTCGATTCCAGAAGAGGATTCATCCAGACAATCTCCTCCCCCTCCATCATCCGCCTGATTTGCGGGATCTTCTCTTTCCACAAGTTCACGTCCATATGTGAGCCACTCCTTTTTGGAAAAGTAGTAGCAATAGTATAGCATGTGACTGGATCGGGTTGTTAATCCAACACGAAGCGGTCCATCAATTCCCGTGTCAGTTCGAACCGGGGATGGATTCGCCACCAATTCGATTAGAAGAACTGCGGCATACTTAACTTTTCCTCTGGTCCTAACGCACACACCTCTTCCTCCCATCCGAATATGCTACAGTAATCAATCGTAGTGGTGGTGTCGTTTGAATGGAAAATCTTATTGTGCTGGCAGGACCGATATTGCGCCGGGTCGAAAAGAAATCTATTTCCATCTGGGTTGCTACAAGCCGCTCTTTTCAAATAAAGGCAGCGCTTTTCAACTTGGCCGATGGATCGCTCTTGCCGACTTGGTCTGAAACCGAATCCGTCCGTGTCGGAGAAAAATTATTTATTCACCTCGTGCAAGTGTACGGGGATTTTCCCATGGACACCCTTCTTGGCTACGACTTGACTTTCGCCGGTCATGGGGAATTTCATGACTTGGCCAGCCTCGGATACCTATCCGAGCACGGCGCCCAGTCCATTGTCTATCCCGGCATTCCGTATCCTTCCTTCCATCTCCCCGAATCGTCCTCTCCGAACTTCCTCTATGCTTCTTGCCGTAAATTTCATGGGAAAGGAGAAGATTCACTTACGGCGGGCGATGAACTCCTGCATACAACCGCGAGTCGTTTACAGGAGCGTCCGAGTGCGCTCTTCCTTGTAGGCGATCAGATTTATGCAGATGACGTGGCTAGCCCCCTGTTCCCAGTCATCCGTACTATCGCTTCGAATTTCATCGGCGAGGAGGAGCTATCCCGCTTGGATCATCGTTTGGAGCAACATCCTTTTCATCGCTCGCTATACAACGTGAACGGACGGCAATTCATCATGGAACAGTTTTGCCGCTTCACATCGTCCAACCCCCACAATCATTTAATGACCTTCGGCGAGTATGCGGCTATGTATTTGCTGTCTTGGAGCCCTGCATTATGGGAAACCGTGGCGCTGCCTTCTTTCGATGAACTTGTGGAGAAGGATGAATTTCATTTCATATTTCCGGACGATGAAAAGGAAAAGGACCAGCAGAGGCGCAACTATGAACGGCAAACAGAGGATCTTCTGCAGACAATCGGGGATCTACGACGGATTCGTAGATTATTGGCAAATATGCCGACGTATATGATTTTTGATGATCACGATGTGACAGATGATTGGAATTTGACAGCCGATTGGCGGGATCATGTTTCCCGATCACCTCTCGGAAAGCACGTCGTGACAAATGGTTTGTGTGCGTATTGGGCATTCCAAGGTTGGGGCAATGAGCCGCAGCGGTACGAGGAGGCGTTCCTTCAGTCGATGAGAAATTACTTCGACAGGCTCATTGTCGGTACACCTGCCCACACGGATTGGATGGATTGCATTTGGTCGTTCCGCCATTGGCATTTCGTCGCACCTACCCGGCCGGCGGCATTGTTCCTGAACACGCGCACGATGCGTTTCTACGACGCGAACCCCTTGCCGGTAAAAATTGGTTGGATCTATAAAGAAAATATCCGCGGTCCCAGATTGATTGGCCCAGCCGGATGGAAAGCCATCTCTTCAACACTGCATGCGTCCGGCTGGAAACGGGGCGATCCACTGACTATCATCTCCCCGACCCCGCTATATGGAATGGGCATCATCGAGTCCTTCCTTCATTCCTACGTCTATCCATTGCGCTCCATCGGTATTCCTGTGCATGAAATGCTGGATTTCGAAGCATGGAAATATAACGGGAAAGCGTTCAACGAATTTCTGCGGCATATTGTGAAATGGCGTCCTTCGAGGTGCATCATTCTATCAGGAGATGTCCACTACGCCTCTGCCGTTCACTCCCGGATTCGGTGGAAGAACGGGTTTGCCGCAAGTATTTTGCAAGTGACGAGCAGCCCTTCCAACAATATGAGTTTTTCCGGACTTTGGGGATTGCTCATGCGTGCCGCCATCCGCTGGAATAGCAACAAACGGAAAGGAGTGACGATCCGTCGCCATTGCGATGATTCCTTCAACATTCGGAATGGCGGATCCGAGCCGCCATGTGATGCGCCTTGGCAGGAAGAGTTGTATTATGTATCGAAGCATCCGGGAAGCTCTATCGTCGAGACAGGTAATAATATAGGGCAATTGATAATAGGAGAGAATGCCGTTCAGCCAGCCCTTCTTCAAATGAAAGGCGGAGAATTAAGGAAGGTAACTTTCGAGGAAATTTCGATATGATAAAAGATTGGAGATGGGACTGTCCAGAAAGTGGATTTTCCGGTTAAACACGCAAAAAGCAAGGGCTCTGGTCGCTTTCCGCGGGCCAGCCGACGAGCCTCCTCCGGCTTACAGCCGTACGGGGTCTCGTCGGCCGGCTTTCCCGCAGGAGTCTCCCGGCGCCCTTGCTTTTTGCTAGTATCCAACTCTGTGCCTAGACTTTTCGGACAGCCCCGCCTTTCATTTAAACCATCCTTTTTCCTTAAACCGGGAAATCGCTTCGATACGATTGCCTACGCCGAGCTTATCAAGAATGGTTGAGATATAATTCCGGACAGTGCCGGGCGTCAGAAAGAGTTCACCCGCAATTTCTTTCGTCGTTTTTCCTTCAGCTACGAGACGGAGCACTTGGCTTTCGCGCTCCGTCAGCGGATTCTCCGTATCATCGTCGTCGCCATACGCGATGTCTACAAGTTCCGGCGCGTAGATCCGCCGGCCGTCCATAATCGTCCGAATCGAGCTGACCAACTCCTCAATCGGGCTATCTTTCAATAAATAGCCACGCACCCCCGCTTTTCGTGCACGTTCGAAATAGCCGGTCCGGGCGAAGGTCGTCAAAATGATGATCTTGCACTCGCTTCCCTGGAGGACTTCCGCTGCATCCAGCCCGGTCTTCATCGGCATCTCGATATCCATGATGCACACATCCGGTTGCAGCTCTTGGACGAGTGCGACCGCTTCTTCACCATTTTTCGCTTTACCGACGACTTCCATATCCTCTTCCAAATTCAAAAGGGAACTTAAGGCACCCAGCATCATTCCTTGGTCTTCTGCTATGACAATCCGGATCATCTTAATCCACCTCCACAATTTGTTTTAAGACCGCAGGAACACGTATGTACAGCTTCGTCCCTGCCCCGCCTTCTATATGCAGGCTGCCGTTGATGAATTCGAGGCGCTCCCGCATCCCTTTCAGCCCGCTTCCCGGTGATGTCTCGCCGCGCCCCGGAATGCCGATCCCATCATCTTCGACTGTGATGAGATACTCGTTCGGCAATTGCGCAAATGTAATATGGCAAGCGGTCCCGAAGCTATGTTTCACGACATTCGTCACCGCTTCCTTCAAGCACATGCTCAAAACATTTTCTGCGATAGTGGGGATCTTGGTGAACACGGGATTTCCTTCAATGGTGCAATCCATTTCAGCGGCTTTCAGAATTTGACGGATTCGGATTAATTCATCCTCCAACTTCACCGTCCGCATATCCGCTACCAACTCCCGCACTTCCTTCAGGGCGGTGCTGGCCGTTTGCCGGATTTCATGCAGTTCTTTCCCGGCGGCTTCCAGATCCCGTGTCAAAAGCCTGGCCGCCAAGTCGCTCTTCAATCCGATCATCGATAGTTTTTGGCCAAGCGTATCATGCAGATCACGTGCAATCCGATGCCGTTCTTCCAGAATGATCAGTTCGGAGATCTTCTCTTTCGCATCTTCCAGCTGGTCCTCCAACTTCTCCCGCTTGTTCCGATTGTATAAATTGAACGGCAATAGGACGACGCCGATCACCGTAATCAATATAAAGTGCACGTATGGAAGGAAGAGGTTGATTTCCAAAAAGAAGCCTGCCACGATCGCCAGAATCGTAAAGGCGATATGCAGCCCGTATATGATGAAAAAACCGACAGGATTTCGGATATTACCAATGAAAAAAGCCGTAAATAACGACAAGTATATATAGCCGAACAATAGTGTCATGACAACATTGATGACCATTTCGAAGCTAAGCCACATATACACAAGCCCGCTCTTCGATTTGAATGAAAACATGTACGACAGGAAAAAGAGGAATAACAGCGAAATGCCGACCGCAATCTCAATCGAGGAAGAGGAGCGGAAAATGAAAAAGAACGGCAATAAACAAAAGATGACCCATACGTAAATACTGAGCCATGGATTTCTCGGGAATATACTGTACCAACTGTGCATGCTTCACCTTCACCGCCCTGTCTGATTCCTTCATTGTACCAAATTTTTCAATACGTCTCGTGATAATTGCATTTGGGTTCTCCTTCATTTCTTCTATTGCGCATGCTCGTAAGTCGCAGCTTGCAGTGAGTAAGTTGGGGGAACATTGGAATTTCCGAATGCTGATATCTTCCCACAACCGCTGATAACTACGGGCGAATACTGATAACCACCTACAACTGCCGATATATCTAGAGATGTCCGCCAATAAACAAATGCCGAAAACAGTGATCAGTCGCTCCGCTTCATAGCAAAAGGGCTGTTCGTCTTAGCGAACAGCCCTTCCGATCATTCATTTGCTCAAACTTGTTCGCTTCGGTTTCAAATCGATGGAAACCCCTTTGCTCTTCGCACGGACCAGATGCTTCACATCTCTGAACGTGACAAATGTCTTGCGAGCCGGATCGTACAAACGATATTTTAGGGATTCCAAACTCGTCTTGATGGTAATCGTCGTTGCCTGTTGAAGAGGCGGCGTCAATTCATGTGCCATTTCCAAATTGTAGTTTGGAACGCGCGGGGCCAAGTGGTGCACATGATGGAATCCGATATTGCCAGTCACCCATTGTAAAACGCGTGGCAACTTATAATAAGAGCTTCCTTCTACCGCCGCTTTCACGTAATCCCATTCCGACTCTTCTTCGAAGTACGAATCTTCGAATGTATGCTGGATGTAGAACAACCAGATGCCGAGCATCCCTGCCACGAACATGGTCGAGCCTTGGATTAGCAAGAACGACTGCCAGCCGATCAATAGGATCAGCCCCGTGTATAGACCGACAAGAATCACATTCGTCAAATACGTATTCAATCGCTCTTTCCGTCGTGCATCTTTCCGATTGAAGCGACTGGAGATGAGGACTAGATACATCGGTCCCAATCCGAACATGACTAGCGGGTTCCGGTAAAAACGGTACGCCAATCGTTGCCATTTCGATGCTTGAACGTATTCTTCAATTGTCATCACCCAAATATCCCCAACGCCTCGTTTATCCAAGTTCGAACTTGTCGCATGGTGAATCGAGTGCTCCCGTTTCCATTTCTCATAGGCGAACAGCGTCAGGACACCTGTCATCGTTCCCACAATATCATTCGCTTTTTTATTTTTGAAAAATGAACCGTGTGTACAGTCATGGAAAATGATGAATGTCCGGACAATAAATCCAGCATTCACTACACAAAGAGCCAACGTCAACCAAATGGAGACATCCAAGCTCTGATACGCCAAAAACCAGAGGATGATCACCGGTGGAATCGTATTGATTAGCTGTAAAACACTTTTTTTCTTATCCGATTTTGCAAAAGGAGCGACGTCTTGATGTAACTTCTTCGTTTTTTCTTTACTCATGCAAATCCTCCTAATCTGATACTCGTTCTATTTCATGATTCCATCATAAGAAATCCTTCCCTTTCGCAACAGACATAAACGTCATGACAGGAGAGATGATAGTTGTCACATTTTGTGAATCTTTTCACAGAAAAAGGCCCTCTCCATATCAGGATAGGCCTTCTCTTCCTACTATTTCAGCATGCCGCCGTCCACTTCCAAGACGGTTCCGTTTACAAAGTCCGACTCATTCGAAGCCAGAAATAGATACGCATTTGCGATGTCTTCCGGTCTTCCCAGCCGAGGGAACGGGGTGAGCGCCCGGACTTGATTCAACACCTTTTCGGGAATGGTGTCGATCATTCTGGTTTCAATGAAACCCGGTGCGACGGCATTGACATTGAGCCCCTTCGGCCCGAACTCCTTTGCCCACGTCCGGGTCATCCCGATGATTCCCGCCTTGGAGGCGGCATAATTCGTTTGCCCGACATTCCCGCCGGTGCCCGAAATCGAGGATGTATTGATGATCTTGCCCTTTCCTTGAGCGATCATGGAAGGCAAGAATGCTTGCGTGCAACTGAAAATGCCGGTCAAATTCACATCAAGTACCTGTTTGAATGCTTCTGGAGTTAATTTCACCAACATGGCATCTTTTGTGATTCCCGCATTGTTCACGAGAATATCCACTTTCCCGAACGTCTCTAGCACCTGCTTCGCCACTTGCTTGACATTGTCGTAATCGGCAACGTCTACCTGGAAAAAAGATGCCTCGACGCCATCCTTTAGCAGTTGCTCCACTTTGCTGCGGCCGATTTCTGCATTAAAATCAAGTACCGCGACACGGGCCCCTTCTTTTCCGAATAACGTAGCGGCGGCTCCGCCAATTCCCCTGGCACCGCCTGTAATGACGGCTACTTTGTCTTGTAAGCGCAATCCGCATCCCCTTTCTCTCACTCCAAATGTGAGCTACCTCGCTCTATCATAGTACCCGACCTGTGAAGCCGGATGGGCGACGGCCTCTTTCCATTGGAATAAAATACCGGGCACCTTTGTACAAGATACCCGGTTTCACTTAACAATATTCTTGAATCGCTTGCTGGATTTTCGGTTCACTGATGTCATGATGCGATGCATTCCAAATCGCCTCACCGTCTTTCAATAGGAATAATTGAGGTGATTCATGCCGGATGCCAAGCTCATCCTCCATCTCATTGGACAAGGACCTGCTCTGCTGCACGACCAAGTATTGCTTCGGCACGTCCGTCTCCACATTTCGGAAAGCTCCGAAAGCGGAGGCGCTGATCGGGCAGGTCGAGCTATGTTTCATGACAAACTGCGGCGCTTCATTCGACTTCTCTAACACTTCTTTCCATTCTCGGCTTGTCTGTATCTCTTTCATTTACCATTTACTCCTTTTTACTTTCATCATACATTTCCCGGCTCTGAACATGGTAAACTTCAGCTCAGCTCTTTTCTATGTGCGAAGAGCAACAGCCCTACCGAGGGGAAAGCGGCTAGCATCAATTCATCCACCTTTTTCGAATGGCAAGGGCTCGCTTGATGTCATTTCCGCGTAACGGTACAATATGGGACAGAGGAAAGGAAGGGTTTTCATTGCGTACATCTGATTCGCGCCATGTAGGGGCGTTGCTTTCATGCATTCCGCTCCTTGGACTGTTTGCTTACCTGGCAATGGCCATCAGCCGAAATACGATCGGCTCTTTCGACAGCCCGATCATAGCCCTCATCCAAGGAGTGGAAGAACCGTGGCTGACGAAATGGGCCAACTTCTTGGCCACCATCGGATCTGGTTCCGTAGTCGTTTCTCTTGCCATCCTCCTCGCGATTGCCCTCTTTTTCGGGAACCGCCGGGAGCAAGCCCTTTTCGTGTTGGTCGTCGTTATTGGAAGCGGAGCTTTGAATCAAATCTTGAAAATCATCTTCCAGAGGGAGCGCCCGACTCTGCACCGCCTTGCGGAAATCGGAGGCTACAGCTTCCCGAGCGGACATGCCATGTTGGCGGTCAGCTTATACGGCGTCTTGGCATACCTTTCATGGAAAGCTATCAAAAAGTCGAGCGGACGCATCTTTGTCCTGTTCCTTGCCGGCGCCATGATGGTATCCATCGGGGCGAGCCGCATTTATCTCGGAGTCCATTATCCAAGTGATGTGGTAGCCGGAATGAGCATCAGCGCCATCTGGTTCATCATCTCGTCCGTTTTTTATGGAGCGTACGAACGAAAAAGGATAAAAGTCCGACAACAGGAGGCCGAAAATCCGTCATGAGCCCATTTACTGAACGTGTTATTCAAATCATCCGGGACATTCCAGCAGGCTATGTCATGACATACGGACAAGTGGCAGCCTCCGCCGGAAATCGCCGGGGGGCCCGTCAAGTAGCGCGCATCCTGCATTCAATGAGCGCCAAGTATGACTTGCCATGGCATCGGATCATCAATGCGCAAGGTGGGATTTCATTTCCCCCGGATGCCGAGGCAAAAGGGGCCCGTCAGCAGGATTTGCTGGAGACGGAAGGAATCCGCTTTACGCCGGATGGGAAAGTGGATCTGGCGGTGTACCGCTGGTTTCCACCTGACACGGAAGAATTTTAAAAGAAAGGGAAGAAAAATATGTGGAAAGAATTTAAGGAATTTGCCTTCAAAGGCAACGTCTTCGATCTGGCGATTGCTGTTGTAATCGGAGCAGCTTTCAGTAAAATCGTGACCTCCCTCGTGGAAAACATCATCACGCCTATCATCGGTGCGGTGACCGGGAAGATCGACGTTTCCAAACTTCATCAGGAAATCGGGGGAGTCAACATTACATACGGATTGTTCCTTCAATCGATCATCGATTTTCTTCTGGTCGCCTTTTCGATTTTCCTCGTCATCCGCCTCCTGCTGAAATTTAAGCGGAAAGAGGAAGTCAAAGAAGAAGAAGAAGAAGAAGTGGTAGTGGATAAGACAGAAGTCCTCCTTGAGGAAATCCGTGATCTATTAAAAGAAGAACGGCGCGCATGACAAAGGGGCTGTCCGAAAAGTCCAGGAACAGAGTTGGATACTAGCAAAAAGCAAGGGCGCCGGGAGACTCCTGCGGGAAAGCCGGCCGACGAGACCCCGCACGGCTGTAAGCCGGAGGAGGCTCGTCGGCTGGCCCGCGGAAAGCGACCAGAGCCCTTGCTTTTTGCGTGTTTAACCGGAAAATCCACTTTCTAGACAGCCCCTTTTTGTTCAATCCGCTCCTGCGCCGCCTCCTCCGCCATCTCCACCTCCGCCTCCACTGTAACTGCCGCCGCCATAGTCGGATGTACCGCCACTGGACCCGCCACCCGTCGGGATATTCATCGAGTCCCAAGTGGAACGTATGAACTGCATCGGGTCTTCTTCCAAAGCGAACAAAGTGGCCATAGGAACGGCGGGTAAGACGGACGCATTGAGCTTCGGAAGTGTCCTCTTCTCTTTATTCAATAAATACGCACGTGCCAGCCAGCGATTCTGGTCCTCTTCCGAAAGATGGGATGGTAATCCTTTGGATAGGCTCGCTTGGAATTTTCGGATGCTAATTTTTGCATGCAGGCCACTCTTTGAAACAATGAGGGAATCGGAAAGGCTGCCAATAAAAATCGCCCCTGACAAGAGAAGGAATAAGGTCGCATTTTGCAGATCGCTCGGTGCCCATTCCCGCGAGAGGAAAAACAACACACCAAAATAAAAAATCGGAACAAGACGATTTTTTCTAAATCCAGCAAGGGCCATAGCTAAGAGAATGGCCGGAAGCACAAAGTTCCAGGTGCTTGGATTGTTCACATAAAAAGCCGATGACATCAGTATTGCGGTAAGGATAAATGTAATCCAACCAAGAACAGTCGGGAGTTTATTGGACAACGTACCCGCCTCTTCAAGAAGGGTCCGGACTTCCTCGTGCCAAATACGATGATTTTTATCAAAGGTATAATAGCGACGCAAATACATCATTTTCCGCTCTTTCTCCCCTTTTGCCTGCCCTGCGATATCTTGCAAATGGAACGTCCTATTTTTCAAACCGCTTTTAAATAACCAAGCTACCAAGGTCTTCTCATGAGGCAGCAATGGTTGCGTACTCGGCACCAATTGGAAGGCAAGGGTTTTTTCCGGGGCGGAAGGATGTCTCTTAAACCGTTCTGCGGATGGTTCCGTCATGATTTTCACATGGCCTTTTTCCGCCAAAGAGAGCAGTCCCGCCAAGAAATTCCTCGATTGATAGGCACCATTCCGATCGATATATGCTAGATAGACGGGATCGGTTTGAAGAACGAAATCGATGCTGCCGAACGGCACGACCCGGCGCTGGCGCATGAATAAGAACAAAGCAGCGAGGAGGGCGAAGAAAATGGCTCCTCCTTTGACCATCATTTTAATCGTCGGGGTACGGGCCAACCTCTTCTGATAGGCCTCCCAGTTCTGCGTTTCCTCGGCAACGACCTTTTCAAAGGACTGCGATTCTGCTGACTTTTGCTGCTCCGTCATAATGCTCGAAGGAAATAGAACCCGCGTCGCCGTTAAGGTTCGGGCCTCGGACGCTGGCGTTTCAAAGATGATGCCATCCTCATACAGATGGCTCACTCCTCCGTTTCGATCGTACATAAACCCATGGATGTTGGATTCGCCTACAGCACCGGGCAGAACGTACGCAATGCTAATATTTTGAATATCTTCATCATGATTCGAGCCCTCTTCGAAAAAAGTGAGATTGAGATCACTATATGTATCGGTGGATTGCACCGCATTTCGCAAATAATAGATGTAGAGGACAGAAATCGTTTGATCCTTCGCTTGGACGGCCGTCGTCCGGGTCAAGCCCTCTTGCGTCACGGCAGCCGGCGTCAACATCTCATTCGTCACCTCGCCGACAACAGCATCGTTGCGATCAAGCAAATAAGCTTCGAACGTATCGACTTGCGAATTATGCCTCTGCGGGAAGGATCGATGCAGCTGCGTGAACTCGCCGTCGAACGTATACGTGAAGATTTCATTGACGACCATATCCCCGTTCGGCTGAAGCCATCCTTTAATCTGCACCTGATCAATCGTATAAGACTTCGCCTCCACGAGAGGAGCCGGCAGCATGAAAAACAGGATTGCCAGAAGAACCCCTACCACGTTTCTCATCCTAACACCCCCATTTCTGTTGCTACGTATACGGCTGGAGCCAGCGGACGGTTTCATGGCAAGCGGAAATAGAGCGGAAAGACAGGGGTGAGTGGTGAAATGGTCATGGGATGGCCGAAATGGTTTTGCTTGCACCCAGAAGATGGTTCATTGCACTCCCAGCAGGATTCGTTGCACTCAACCAGGGATTCCTTGCACTCGGATGGCAGTTTCGTGCACTCAGTGGAGCGTTCCTTGCAGGGCGTTAGATTTTACGCTAGGCAGACGGTTTTATTGCACTCCCAACACCTTTGCTTGCACTCAACCAAGGATTCCTTGCATTCGGATGGCAGGTTCGTGCACTCAGTGGAGCGTTCCTTGCAGGGCGTTAGATTTTACGCTAGGCAGACGGTTTTATTGCACTCCCAACGCCTTTGCTTGCACTCAACCAGGGATTCCTTGCACTCGGATGGCAGGTTCGTGCACTCAGTGGAGCGTTCCTTGCGAATCAGGGCTTTTCTCATAATCCTCTTTCATCAGATTTAAGGGAAAACGATAAAATCTCCCCCTGCTCATCCCTTCTGGTTCAAGAGGCAACTCGCCGAGCAATCGGGCAGCAGTATAGTTCGCTGATACATGGAGAAATTCCCGACACTCCCGATTTGTCATAGTTTCACTTACCAGCATGAACCAATCCTGGATAGTCCGCTGATGCGCTCGTTTACTAACATGGTGACAACCCGGACAAATCCAGCCACGGAATATTTTATCCATGCCAAGCATCCCGCAATTCTCGCATTGAACACCACTTTTTATATCAAGTGGACTTATATTCATCGTGTTACATAGTGGAAATGGATTGAAATCCTGGTGTGCACTCGATAGTTCATGTACTATCACTGATAAGGTTTTACTATCTAAGATGGGGGGCTTTTGCTCTCGTTTTCGGAGAACATTTGGAAGCTCATATGGGAAAAGCATGGTCAAACGAGGCCGGGAATTCTCGATCAACTGCCTGGATTGAGTGAAGACGACAGCGCCTGTAATCGGAACAGAAAGATTTCTGGAATGAAACCAATCTTCCAATAGAAAACAATTCCGCTCCAGCTGGACGGAGGGGCACTCGAAAGCATCCGTTTGACCGTTATCCAGGACACGGACCATTTGATTCCACTCATTTGGAAAATGAATACGGCCCGCAATATTTTTAATTTCCAAGATGTAAACACCTTGAGGAGAAAGAAACAGCGTGTCCAGTTGAAATTTTCCGGTTGAAGTTAAATTCAAGTCGTGGAATATATAATGCTCGAAACCAAATTGATACTTCAAAAAGATTTGATCCACGACCTTTTCACCATTTGTACCAGCTTGAGCAATCCGGATCCGCTCTTTAAGCTTCTCTGCAAATGGGTGGGTGGGTAAAATCCTCTCCTGCATAGCATGCATTCCGATTAAATTGTATGGAACAGACCTTTTTTTGACTATCAACTGTCCATTCACCTCCTCTGCTGAGCGTAACACAGACTTCAATTGGAAACCATATGGAAATAGAAAGTTATAATTTGATCCCATTTTTGTCATCAAATCCCCCTTATTAAGCGGCAAAATACGATTTTGGATAGCTAAACCGTTCTTTAACTCCTTCAAATTCTGATTTTGACTAGTTTTTATAAAACTTTTTCGTTTACAGATTGCGATTTCTTGTATTCAACTAATAATTCCTTGCACTCCACGCCCGGTTCCTTGCACTCACTCACAGGGTGCTTGCACTGGAGCCACGGTTCCTTGCGCTACACCTGGATTTGCTTGCTTTCCCTATTTTCCTTGCACTCCACGCCCGGTTCCTTGCACTCACTCACAGGGTGCTTGCACTGGAGCCACGGTTCCTTGCGCTACACCTGGATTTGCTTGCTTTCCCTATTTTGCTTGCACTCCACGCCCGGGTGCTTGCACTGGAGCCACGGTTCCTTGCGCTCCACTTAGATTTGCTTGCTTTCTCCATTTTGCTTGCACTCCACCCCCGATTCCTTGCACTCACTCCCAGGGTGCTTGCACTGGAGCCACGGTTCCTTGCGCTCCACTTAGATTTGCTTGCTTTCTCCATTTTGCTTGCACTCCACCCCCGATTCCTTGCACTCACTCCCAGGGTGCTTGCACTGGAGCCACGGTTCCTTGCGCTCCACTTAGATTTGCTTGCTTTCTCCATTTTGCTTGCACTCCACCCCCGATTCCTTGCACTCACTCACAGGGTGCTTGCACTGGAGCAACAGTTCCTTGCGCCCCACCTGGATTTGCTTGCACTCGCCAGTTCACTCGCGACCTCCGCAACCATTCCGCCACAATTCCGCCGCTCCCCGCCCGTGCAGCATTGCCTCGCCATCAGTTAGGTGCTACAATGGAAAGAGGATTCTGTATAAAAGGAGTGACGTTCAGTATGTGGTTCTTATACATCATGTATTTCTTGTTCGCATTTATTGGAATCGGCACAATTTTAGGTCTCGTTCGTACATTCAGTTCAAATAATTGAGCCAACGAAAAAAGCCCCCCCACAATGGAGGGCTTTTTTCGTTGGAACGGCCTATCGGCCCAGGCGGATCAGTTGCATCCTCTCATTGAAAAGAGATGGATAGGATAAGAAGCCGAGACAGACGCTCCTCGTGGCGGCCGTCGTCAGCAGCTCAATCGCAACAAAGGTCACAGCCAACTTCCATGTAATGCCCCGGATGCCTCCCCCTTTCTTGCGGGCGTTCTGCACAGCCGCGGCAATCATCAAGGCAACCATCAGCACGATGAATAAATAACTTTCCGAGTCGAATACGAATTGCAGGACGAACCCGACTAGCAATAATTGCACGATGGAACGGATTGTCGCGATCATCGTATCCCGTTCCAGCCGCAAACCGAGCGTTTTGGATAAAGCCAATGGAATCAGGACAAATACCAAGGTGAGCGCCAATGCCAACGGAGTCATTCGGACACCCCGTTTACAAAACGGTCCACCATCGGATTGCTGGATTTCTCCAATAGCGAAATTTCACCCGTCTGCACAAGTTCTCCCCGGACCATTACCCAAACCGAATGGGCCATCCGTTTGGCCTGTTCGAAATTATGCGTAATCCAAATGACCGTGATTCCTCTTTCCGTATTCAGCTTGCGGATCAATGCCTCGATTTCACGTACCGACGATGGGTCCAAAGCCGACGTGATTTCATCCAGCAAGAGAATTTGGGGATCATTGAGCAAAGTCCGAGCAATCGACACTTTCTGCCGCTGTCCTCCCGAAAGGCCATTTGCATCGCGATGGATAAAATCGGGATCCAAGCCAACCTGCTCGAGCACATCTACCGCTTCTTCCGCCGAAAGCTCCTTGCCTTTTAATCGAAGGGGCAACGCTATATTATCCAACACGCTGTCTGTTGTCATAGGCGAGTTTTGCAACACAATCCCGACATGGCGCCGAAGTTCCGTAGGCGAAAAATGGGTAATCTCCCGTCCCTCCACGTAAATGTTCCCGCCAGTCGGGCTCACCAACCCATTGCATAGTTTCAGCAAAGTCGTTTTTCCCGCGCCGGAAGGACCGACCAGGGTGGTAATCTCCCCGCGCCGGAAAGGACCTGTCACCCCTCGTAAAATATCGATACCCTCTGTTGAATAGGAAACGTCCCGAAGCTGCAATGCCGGCTCATCGGACGCAAATTCCATTTCATTCTCCTCTGTTCTTTGTAAGAATACGAGGATTATAGCATAACATTACTATTCTTCATTCAGCACCCATTCAAGCCGCCACATCCCGCCGGGTAAAGGTCGAATAGCTGATGACCAGGAACAGTACGAGATACACTGCAAGCACTGCCAAAGAGAAAGGCAACGTAATCCCCTCCACGATTTGGTAACCTGTCTCATACATAGTCAGATCCATATGAGTGAACACGATATATTTCACGAATTCGTATTTGGACAGCAGGACAACGACGGTGGATCCCATAAAGTAAATAAACAGGGACAACCCGATAGCGAGAGAACTGGAACGGAACACGCTGCCGATCATGAAAGAGAAGGTGGCGATGATGAACACATTCGCGAAGGACAAAAGCAATAAATATAAGCCTTTGCCCCAAATCGAAGCTGTCACGACTTCCTGTCCATTCCAAACAAGCTCCTGGCCGCCCCCCGACGGGAATAAGATGTACGCCCCGATAATCGATATCGCAAACCCGATAAACATCAATAAAATCCCGAAGGCCACGACCGCCACATATTTTGACGTCAACACTTTCCACCGTTTGACAGGACGGGAGAGCAGCATTTTAATCGTTCCCTGTGAAAATTCCGAAGCGACAATGCCCGCTGCCACAATGACTGTAAAAAGGACCGCTATGGATCCGATGCCGGCGGAATCCATGATGATGCCCTCCCGGCTATTAGAGTCAATCGGAGCGATATCGTGGGCGAGCCGATACTCCAACACCTTCTCTTCCCCCATCAATTGCTCCTTTTCACCGGCTGTCAGGGTCGGATCCTGTGCCAATTCCTGAACTCCCGCCAATTCTTCCTGTACCGCTGACCGCCAATCCTCCGTTCCTTCCGAAGATGCAACCCATTTCGTCAAACCAAGCATCCCCGCGACGAGAACGACCAACAATCCGGCCATGACCCAGGTCCCTTTCCTTGCCCAACATTTCATCCATTCATTTTGTACAAGCTTCAGCAATCTGCCCACCTCCCGTCATTTCCAAAAATTGATCTTCCAATGTCTTGCGGAACGGCTGTACTTCGAATAACCGAAGCCCCTTCTCCATGCACTGCTGAATCAGCCCGGGAATCTGCATCTTCTCCGCGGCAAACGTCAATCCTTCCTTATAACGTTCCACCGTAAATCCTTCCTCCACCAACAAGCGTTCCGCAGAATCCACCGGAAATGCTTCTATATAGTAATGGCTTTCATTCGACTCCTCCATATTGCGGATATCAATCAATCGACCATTCTGGATGACGGCAATCCGGTCGCACATGAGCTCGATTTCCGACAGCATATGGCTCGATACGAACACGGAAATCCCATCCTTCTCCGCGATCTCCCGCAAATACGTCCGGAACTCGCGGATACCCGCAGGATCCAACCCGTTCGTCGGCTCATCCAATATTAAAAACCGCGGGCGGTGCAGCAATGCCTGGGCTAAACCTAAACGTTGGCGCATCCCGAGAGAATATGTGGACACTTTCTCGTGAATTCGGTTTTGCAGTCCAACCTGACTGACGACTTCCGTAATCCGCTCCTTCGCCACACCCTTGTGCATCCGGGCAAAATGGAGCAAATTCTTATAGCCGGACAGATATCCGTACATCTCGGGATTTTCGACGATGACCCCGACTTTCCCCATCCCTTCTTCGAATGACTCTGCCAGCGACACCCCATCGATCACCACATCTCCGCCTGAAGGTTTCATCAAACCGACCATCATCCGGATCGTCGTCGTTTTCCCCGCACCATTGGGCCCGAGAAATCCGGTGATCTGACCCGGATATAGCGCCAAGTTCAAATCATCGACCAGTTTCTTCGAGCGGATTGATTTCGATAATCCGCGCAACTCTACAATCGGTTTCGTTTCCACTTCACTTTCCCTCCCTAAACAGCGATACCATCCAAGCGGTCGCATCCATTCCATGGACATCACGGATTTCATCAACCGACTCATGCGCAAGCAGGCGGCCCCCGCGTAACACGACAATTTCATCGAGCAATGGTTCCACTTCCTTCAACTCATGTGTGGACATGACAATCGTTTGCCGTTCCGTATCTGTGAAGCGGATCAGCCCCTTGGAAATATCCTCCCGCACCATCGGGTCCAGTCCCGAAAACGGCTCATCCAGCAAATAGTAGTCAGCCTCCCGTGCAAGCGTCACCGCAATTTTCACACGACCACGATTTCCCTTGGACAAGTTCTTCATTTTCGAATCCAGCCCGATATTTAAAAACTGGGCCATTTCTTTCGCCTTGACCGGATTGAAATCGGCGAATTGCGACTCATAAAACTCAAACAACTGCCCCACCGTCAAATAGGGATAAAATAAATCCGCATCCGGCATATACGCTACGGAAGAGGCAATTCGCCGCGTAATTTTTTCACCATTGCACTCGGCACTGCCGGAATTCGGCGTCAACAGCCCTGCGATGAGTTTCAATAACGTCGTCTTGCCACTACCGTTTTCCCCGACCAATCCGACGATTTTCCCCTTCGGCAGCGCAAGCGTCAAATCGTCGAGCGCCCTGCGGCTACCATACTTTTTCGACACGTTTTTCAGCTCAATCATCGTTCCCACCCCGCTCTTGTAAATGATGGATCATTTCATCCGTCGTAAAGCCGAACGCCTCCACACTTTGGATGAAGGACGTGATCAATTGATCCTTCATCGCATCCCGGACCTTCGCAATTTTCGTTTCATCTTCCGTCACAAACGACCCTTGGCCCCTTCTCGTTTCGGTGATTTCCATTTGCTCCAACTCCTTATACACACGCTGCATCGTATTGGCATTGACCCCGGCCTCCACTGCATAATCACGGACGGAAGGCAATTTCTCTCCTGGTTGCAAAGTGCCTCGGATAATTTCGCCGATAATGCGATCGATGAGCTGTTGATAAATCGGTTTATCAGGTAGAAATTCAATGCCCATCGTCATAACCTCACTTTCTTTTCAAATAAAACCCCGCCGGCCATGAATAGGACAACGGTCACCGCACCATAGACCAGCAACCCGCCGATTGTGAAGACAACGCCTTCCGGAACAATGCCCATGAAGAAATAACTGTCAGATTCATTGAAGAAGGCTGCATCCGTCCATTTGACCGGTCCAAACGCCTTCAACGAGTCAAGGATCCCCGAGACCCGAACCTTCTCCCATAAGATCGTACTTAGGAAGAAGATTATATAAGAAGCTGTTGCGCCTAGGAATTTACCAATCCGCGAATGCAATACTTGATAGACAGACCAGAAGAAAAAGCCGAGTCCCATGACAAAGAGGGAGCGGAGAAACAGGGCAACCATCACACTGAGCAATGGAAGGACCCCTTCCTCAAATGGAATCGTACCGCCCCCTTCCGATACATAAAAGGCGATTCCGAGCAACAGACCATTCCACAACAGGGAAGCGGTCGTAACAATTGAAGCGAACGCCACTTTCGCTCCAACAAGCCCGGCCATCGGGACAGGAGAATGAAGCCAAATTTCCGGCTGTTTCATTTCATTTCCCAAACTCGTAAAAAGGAGGAACAGTCCAACAAACAAATGAAGGACAATCCAAGTTCCCCCAAAAACTAGAGCATGACTGAAGTAACTCCCCGGGACACCTAACAGCTTCTGAATCGCTAGAGGCCCGCCTAGTATCACAAAAAAGGATAGGACCGCGATAAGACCTACTCCCCATCGGAGCAGCAACCACTCTTTCCATATCAACCCCCGCCAGCTTTTCATCTTCTAACCTCCTCATAACCGTATTTTCTTCTCGAACAAGACGGCTCCACCGATGAACATTGCCAACATGAGCAGGACGTCTAACACGAGTTCCCCAGTGTAGAACTCCGCTGTATAAAACAAGGAATGGCCGGATTCATATGATTCCCCGGCTGGTGTCTGAAGAGTTGCCACTTTCGATAAATCCACTTTACCGACCTGCACGATCCGCTCATACAGTTCCGTTTGTCCGACACGGGCCGCCAGCCATATAAAGAAGACGAATAGCAAGAGAGTCGCCGGCACCGCAAACCCTCTGATCACTTGTTTCAACAATCGGTACAGCACCCATAAGAAAAATCCAAAGCCCATGACGGCGACGGATGCGTAAAACAATGTGATCAAAAACCAGACGCCGAAACGGAACATATCGCCCATCACAAAAATCGGCAAGTAGACAAAATTGTATTCGATGGCCAATACCAAAGTCGGTATTAAGAAACTGATAATACCAATCAGTACAGCAAAAGCCATTTTGGATCCAATCAACTTAAAAATCGATACCGTTGAATGCAGCCATACATCAGGCCGCTTCATCTCCCGCTCCAACAAAACAAGCAACGTTCCCACCGGGACCAGAGTACCAGCAAGCGCCCAAAGAAAACTCATGACCAACGTAATTTCATAGAAATGAACATCCAAACCGAATGTCCGAATGAATAAAAACGGAAAAACCGTCAGGACGGCAATGCCTATAATGACCATTGCAAGCAACGGCCACTTCATCAAAATCCACTCTTTCTTCAACAACCCGTTCCACTGCTTCAACGTGGAAAACCCCCTTCTGTATCGGTGCGCTAGTTATATAGTACACTATATGCGCAGGATGTGTAAAGGATGAATGTATATGAACATATAAACAACAGAACAAAAGCGCAGGGCGCTTGCTCAGAGGCGACAGGCATAAGACGAAGATGCGGCGTGGCGCTTTTTGCCAATCGAACAGCGAAGGGTTCGATTTGCCGTATTTCTGCGTACTTTGCAGAAATTAAGGCACGCTACGAGCAGCTTTGGCTTATGACCCCGAGCCTCTAGCGCCCGGAGCTGGACGTAAACAAACCTAATTTTGAAGGTTATCCACATGCCCGAATTTTATAATTTCCTAAGTAACAAAAAACGCATCCCGGTGAAGCTTGGATGCGCTGGACGAATTAAGGATTCGTATTGAAGAAGCTAGCTATGAAGTTTGAGTGGGACTCCCGATTGACAGGAGCTCCCGTTTTTCAAATACGGTCCAGGTAGGCGACTTCCTCGATCAAGAAACAATAATATCCTTCTCCTGCTGGTCGAGTCGGCCCAGTTCCTCTTGTGCTTCATCGCGTTTCCTGGCCAACTGGTCCTGCACTCGCCGTACATCCCGAAGTACATTCTGCACTTGATTCTGCGCATCGGTGATCCGGGAATGGATCGTCCGTAAGCCCGAAATATAAAAAGAACGCCCATGAGGCGCACAGCACAAATAGCCCTGGCATTCGAGTTTTTTCGAATGCAGGGCTATTTTCTTCCGCATGAAAGACGGATGGTCTTTGACCAAGGCAAATAATTGTCCAACAGGTCGGGGTCCTGCTGAAAGTTCAAATTCGGTAGCTCAGTAAACAGCTTTTGCAGATAGGTGTAAAAATCAATTCCATGGATCTTCGCTGTTTCGGCAAGAGATAGGCAGATGGCATTCGCTTGCGCACCCGCTTCACTCACGGAGAATAACCAATTTTTACGTCCGATGACGTTCGGTCGGATGGCATTCTCAGCGGGATTGTTGTCGATCTCGAGCCGGCCGTCCTTCAGGAATGCCCGTAGCCCTTCCGCCCGGTTCAGTGTATACTCCGCTGCTGTCGCAAGCGCACTTTTCCCATAGAAAGGAGATTGCTCTACCCACTGAAGGAATTCCTCGACAATTGGTTTGGAGTGCTTGTTCCGCGCCTTTCGTCGTTTGCCCGGAGGCAAATTCCTGAACTTCCGCTCCAGATGATAAAGGCGGTCGCAATACTCCACGCCCATTCGGCCATTCTTGCTGTCGGCCTTGAGCCAATACCGGCGCACGTGTGCCCAACAGTGGGAGAATGTAATACCTTCCAGATTGCCATAAGCAGAATAACCATCACAAATGATGGTCCCTTTGTATCCCTGAATGAAGTTTTTGAGCACTTCACGAGAACGAGATAGGGAACTCTGAAAAAGGACCATGACAGGTCCTTGACTCGGTACAGTCCGACACACCCAATTATAGGCTTTCGACTGACCAGATTTCCCATCCGACCTGAGAATGACTTGAGCGTATGTTTCATCGACATGAAGAACGTTTTTGCACGTCAACAGATCTTTCATCCGCTCGTATATAGGCGACAACCATTTATCCGCTACGGAGATCACCCAATTGGACAGGTTCTTGTCGTTGGTCATCAGTCCGTAGCGTTCCCATTCCTTTACCTGCCGGTAAAGGGGCAGGTATTGGATGAATTTATCGTAGATGGCTTTGGCCAATACGCTGGGACCTGCGATGCTCCGTTGAATGGCCGGCTGAGGCGCCTTGCCGCGGACGATTTGTGCAGGTAGGGATACATCGTTTTTACAGTGGATACATTCATAGGCGTGTTCCATATGCTGTACTTTTTTCATTGTCGCCGGGATGAATAGGGCTTCTTCCCGCACAATGGTCCCACCGATCTCCGTCATTTGACGATGGCAGCAGGCGCATTCGGTGTGTTCCGGATGATGATGGATGACTTCCGTTTCGATGTCTTCCCGCAGAATATCATTCCGCTTTTTCCGTTGGGCTTTCCGGACAACAGTGTAGGAAATCGTCTGTTGGCTTTGTTCCTCTGTGTGCTCAGAGTCAGGAAAAGACGAATCATCCTCAAACAGGGATCCTTGCCCGTCGGGCGCATTGTATTTGGATTTCTCCGTCTTGGATCCGTACAAAAGCTTGGTCAGATTCTGCACTTGTTGGGTGAGCGATTCAATCTGGCGGCTGAGCTTTTGGTTCTGCTGATTCGAAACGGCCAATTGCTCCTCCAATAATTGAATGACCTTTTCGGTTGAAGATTCGTTTGCCATATCGCTCACCACTTTCCGTTCCGTTTTATTTCTTCTATTATAACGGGTTCGAGGAGCGGATGAAAGATGAATATTAGAACGCGCCTTTCAGCGATGGCTGAATCGCTTTCGGCTGTTGAATGGACAAACCTTCGAGCAGCCAGCGAAGCTCCTGCTGGGTCAGATTCTTTACTTCCTGTTCATTTCTTGGCCATTGAAGCTTTCCGCTGTCCAGCCGCTTATACAGCATCGCGAAGCCGTCGCCGTCGAAATACAGACATTTGTATCGGTCCTTCTTCCAACCGGCGAACAGGAAGATGGAATCGCTATAGGGATCCAGCTCGAAGGAATCTTGGATCAGTGTAGCCAATCCATCAATCCCTTTTCGCATATCGGTCTTCCCGCAAATGATATAGATATTTTGGACTTGGGTGTAGTCCTGCCTCATCGGTTGATCAGCTCCCTTATGACGGTCTGGATGAGGCGATCCTCCACACCATTCTGGAAGGTGACTTCGGCATGACCGAAATGGACGGTACATGAGCCGGGGGACTTGGAAGAAACGGCCGGTAGGCTGTCATTTGATGCGGGATACAGTGTAACGGGGACGATGGTCAAAGGTTTTTGTGGCATGGGGAAAGCACCTCCTTCAAGTTGATACCTTGATCATACTAGAAGATGCTTTGTAAAAATATGCGTTGTTTGATTGGGGGCTTACGATCGTCCAGTCGGAGAAGATATTGTCAAAGAAGAGATCTGTGAACGTAAAGATGTCATTTTGACTGATTGTGAAGGATTCAGCTGCAATATTTTGGACATCCATCAGCTCGGTCCGATAATGGCGCAATGCCCGTTGCGCTTGATGGATCAAGTCTTCCGAGCTGTTCATTTCTGAATATTTAAGTGCGGAGACGACCAAGCCGCCGCCTAGGAACGTATCCCATATCGACATCCCTTCGGCGGAACCTAGCTTATCCATCGCTTTGTCCAATGCATGGACCGCGATTTTCCCATAATCGAAAGCTTCTTCGATTTCCCGGAGCAACGAACGGAGCCGCACCCGATCATCGGCAATCTTTTGCAGCGTCCGCTGTGCCACTGAACCATGTTGCCGGATCCACGCCGCTTTCTCTTTCAGGAAATCTTCCATTCCTCCTCGATATAGGTGAAATCGGGATTGTTCATTTTTTCGCTTCCCGGTGTGATTTTAATTATTTCTTCGCCGTTTACTTAGCGATATTTTTGCCAGTACAGTAATATCAACCCTTTCAACGCATTTGATTTTTATATCCACTCAAATTATAAGTATTAGATTGATTGAATTGGGTTTATCTTTAACTCTTTAACTTTTGGCATCATTTTAGATAATTATTTTATTTTTGGCATATGTATGGTTAACAATTCTTGGGTCGTTATGCTCCTCTACGTGTTATGTATATTTTAATATTAAATTGCTAATAATGTGTATGAATATTTAAGTAAGACTAGAGGGGTGGGATGTACATGTTTAGGAAAAAAAAACAAATTGAAAGTAAGCTTGCTGCTCAATCAATAGCTGAATCAGAATTATCGATAGAAGCTCTGAAAAAAGGCCTCGTTCAAATGGATGATGCAGAATTTGTCGAAATTGACATTTCCGATATTCGAAAAATTCATCTTGTTTACATACGAACTCTTATTGACCAAGAAAAATTAAATGAAAGCATTATAAAACCTTTAACTAATTGTTCCAAACCTGTTCTTCAAGATTGCATTGTGAATTCCTCAATTATTCACATTCCTATTTTTATAGAGGCAAAAAAACAGTTGTTTTCAGGGTCCATTTTGTTATTTGATTCTTCTCAAAACCTTTGGTTAGCTGTGCCATTACAAAATCCTATTGGACGTGCCATTGAAACTTCCGAAACAGAAACCATCTTGTTCGGAGCGAAGGACAGCTTTAGTGAACAAATAGAACAAAATATTACGCTTATTCGAAGACGACTCCCCATACATGAACTGAAAGCAGAGAAGTTTACTGTCGGTTCTATGAGTGAGACAAGTGTTGTTTTAATGTACATAGAGGGGTTGACTAATCCTGATTTTGTTTCAACAGTCAAAGAGAAGATTTCTGAAATTAATTTTGATCTCTTCTTTGACTCTTCTCAAATTGCGGCATTCATGGAGGAAAATCAAAACAGTATTTTTCCTCAGTTACAGCAAACTGACCGGCCTGATGTAGTTGCTTATTCTCTGGGATTAGGAAAGATCACCCTTCTGGTAGACAATACACCATTTGCTCTTGTTGCACCCATTACTTTTTTCCATTTGTTCCAATCACCCGAGGACTATATTAATCGATGGGTAGTTTCCAGTTTTTTGCGAATCCTCCGATATATCAGTTTCATTCTGTCAATCACATTGATTCCTTTCTATGTGGCATTGACAACTCATCACTATCAAATGATTCCTATACAAACACTTCTAGTCTTGGTCGACTCAAGGAGCAAGCTTCCTTTCACTCCTTTTTGGGAAGCATTTATCATGTTAATTTTTATTGAAATCATAAAAGAAGCCAGTTTAAGGATGCCTACAAAAACAGGTCAAACACTTGGGGTTATTGGTGGTATTGTGATTGGTCAAGCAGCTGTTGAGGCTGGATTCGCTAGCAACGTATTAATTGTCATGGTTGGGATCTCGACGATAGCTTCCTTTCTTATTCCCAATTACCTTATGACAAAAGCAAATTCATTCATTCAATTGATGCTTCTTGTTTTTTCTTCTTTATTTGGGATAATTGGGATCGCACTGGGGATCATTGCCATTTTGGCCCATCTTAATAGCTTGTCTTCAATCAAGCAACCCTATTTTTCACCAGTTTCCCCCTTCTTCGGAAAGGATTGGATTGACTTATTCATACGAGGGCCATTAGACAAAATGTTGGAGCGTCCAAAGCATCTTAAACCTCTAAAACTGAAGAGATATAAAACTAGGAGATGACTTAATGGAAACCCACCAATTATTTAAAAAGAATGAAACTTATAATGGGCTCTATGCCATGTTGTTGGTAAATCGCCTCCAAATGCTATACTTTTTTCTGATTATGCCAAACATCTTGATCAATCCATATATGATTTGGGTGCTTATAGCTGTCGGGATATTATCCCAACTAAACCTTCTTCTTTTATCTAAGTGGCTTTTAACCCGGTTATCTAGCAATGGATATAATGGATTTGTCCAATTGTTCGGGAAAAAAATGGTGCGATTTCTCTCTTTCATCGGGTTGTTCTTTATTCTACTTAAACTTTCCGTCATAACCTTAGGATTCAGCGAAATTGTTCAAACATTTATACTTCCATCAACAGATACAAATTTTCTTGTCTTTTTTATTTTGTTGTTCTGTTTTTATGTCGCAGGTAAGGGCATTGAACATACCATTCGTTTTGTGTTGATTTCTTTTTTCTGTACATTTTGGATGATCACATTTTTCGTTTTTTTCTTCTTTCCCCCAATAGCTCAACTTAGTGATTTGTATCCACTTATTCCAATGGAGTGGAAAGTAGAAAATTGGAAAGCTTTTTTTTTAATTTTGTCTTCCTATTCTGGGCCGGAATTTCTGGTGTTTTTGGGACCATGGCTTAAAACAAACAATAAAACCTTTCGCTATTTATCTTACGGCAACGCTCTCACCGTTGTAGAGTATGTATTCCTATTTATAGCATCCCTACTTTATTTCGGTTCCAATTATTTAAGTAAAAGTCAATATCCAATTATTAATATGGTCCGTTATTTTCAAAACCCAGTGTTTGAACGAATTGATATGATCATGCTTTCCTTTGAATTATTTAACTTAGTTTTTGCGGTTTCTCTATTTCTACTATTGTTTTATGGAGCATCTAAAATAGCTTTTGGTAAAATGAGCAAGCCGTCCAGTGGAAAAGGTTTATTATTCAGTGTAATCCTTATTTTTATCGGAATGGTTCTTTTGAATGAATTATTTTGGAAACCCTGGGAGAAGGAGAACTTTTTACTTAATCTTCAAATTATAGCTGGAAGCATAAGCTATTTTCTTGTACCACTTGTTATTGTTTTAGTAATGAAAAAAGAACAGGGGGTTAAAAAACATGTGTCTATATAAAAAGATATGTAAAAGATTGATACTCCTTTTTATGACATTTTGGTTATCTGGCTGTACCCCTTTTACCGAAAATAACCTTATTGAAGAGATTTCTCCCGTTACTTTTTTGTCAATTAGTAAGGGGGATGAAGGGAAATTAAAAGTCAGTACAATTATGCCTCCTCTAAGTAAAGAAAATAAGTTTGTTATGTCACAGGAAGTCAGCTTATTAAAGGAGGGAGTACAGAAGTACAACTTAAACTTCTACCAGGAAATTAAATCCGGACAAATGCGGATGCTGGTAATTAGTGATGAACTTGGAAAAGACGGGATTATGTCCATTATAAATGTATTATTGACTGATCCGGATATTTCTTTGAGAATCTATTTAGTTATCGTAAAAGGAAATTTTGATGAATACTTGGAAAGTCAATTGGACAAAGATGAAAACTTTGATTACTCGTTTTACCGAATGCTGAAGCATTATGAAGAAAAAAACGAAGGAGAATTAACTGTCGTTAATCTTCATCAATTTAAAAATTTGCTCTATACTCCTTATTCAGATCCTTTCTTGCCTGTATTCAAAATAGAAGAGGATGGGGTCAACTATGAAGGTACAGCCTTGTTTCAAGATGACAAGCTAGTTGAAACGATTTCATCTTTAGATGATCGTATCTTCCAGCTGATAAACAACAATCACTACTTAGAAGTTTTACCGATTCCAGAATTTGAAGTTGTACTGGGTCATGTTAGATCTAAAATAATAGTAGATATCGATAGCAGCTATTCTACAATGACCTATACCGTGAAAATAGACACTAGGATTGAGGAATACCGGGGAGAGAAGCAATTATTTGACCCAAAGCAGTTAGAAAATATGAAAAAAGATATCGAAATCCATCTTGAAAAACAAACACATGAACTAATTAAAAAGATGCAAGAATTGAAAGTGGATCCATTACAGCTTGGCATACAAACAAAAAGACCATTCTCAAAACCAATGGAAGAAAAAAAATGGATTGAAATGTTTGAGAAGATGGACATTAAAATAAAATACAAAATTAATATTGATCCTTTGACGGATGCAAATTCAAAAAGGCAAAACCTTTAATTTTTCCTATTGAATAACTTATAACGTAAACAAAATATAGCAGAAGTAGCTGTAAATAACGCATCTAGGAATGGAAGTCCTTTACCATCTCCTTCGCATTAGCCGACGGGTTAGGATGGCGAAAGAGTATATATATCATCCTTCCTGCAATGCAGAATTAACCCCAAAAGATTGGGTCCTCCGTTCTCAATTGTTGAGATTTGGCTTTGATAGTTTTCTTAATTACGAGCTTATTTTACTCCTGTTTATAACACTTGTATTCACAAGTTTCCGTCGCCGCCCCTTTTCAAGTGGAATAAAATAAGGCGGCTCGGACGTTCCATAACGAACGCCGAGCCGCCTCTTCTAATTATCCTTAAATTCGGAACTTGCTTACTTCCATCTGTAAATCTTCGGCTAACAATGCCAAGGATTGAACGCTTTCTGTAATTTCCTCCATGGTCGCCAGCTGTTCGCGAACGGACTGGCTCGATTCATTAGCACTGGCAGCTGCCTGCTCTGCCAAATCACGTACTTGCGTTGAGCCTGTCATGACTGTCGCTGTTCTCGCTTGGATATCTTCGATTGCCGCCGATACAAGGCGTACGCTTTGTCCTGTTTCGGCAGTAGCCCCCTCGATCTGCTCGAATAATTGCAACGAGTCCGTAACGGAATTCAGGCCATCATCTGCTTTATGGCTTCCTGTTTGAATGGATTGGGATGCTTTCTCCGTATCGGTTTGAATCAACTTCACAATATGCTCGATCTCCGAAGCCGATTGCTTGGATTGCTCCGCCAATTTGCGGACCTCCTCCGCCACCACGGCGAATCCTTTTCCATGTTCACCTGCCCGTGCAGCTTCAATCGCGGCGTTCAAGGCGAGTAAATTGGTTTGTTCGGAAATGTCCGTGATCAAAGCCGTCACCGTTTGAATGCTGTTGGAGTTCTCCTCTAGCACTTTCATGGTGGAAGCGGTGTCTGTTATAGAACTTTGGATGTCTTTCATTTGATCCGCCATTTGCTGGAATGTGACCGAGCCTTGTTCGACAAGCGATCCTACCAAATTGGATGATTGCAGCATTTTGGCATTGTTCTCAGCAATTTGCTCGATTCCTGCCGACATCTCCTCTACGGATGCAGTTGTTTCCCCGACAATTTCCAATTGCCGCTCACTGCCCCGCATGTTTTCATCCGCTACATGAGCGACCATCGCGGATGAAGCGGCACTTTCCTCGGAGCTGGCCGACAACTCCTCTGACTGCGCTGCAAGACGGACCGCCGAATCATGCAAATGGACAACGACCTGACGAAGATCATCCGTCATTTTATTGAACGCCGTCGCCATCACACCGATTTCATCCTTGTTTTTAATATTTATCTTTTCCACTTGCAAATTGCCCTCTGCCACTTGCTCGAGCGCCTCCGTCATGCCTTTGACCGGACGCGCAATATTCCTACTGATGATTAAAGCGATTACACTGCTGATCAAAGCGACCAGCCCACTTAGAACTACAATGATCAGATAAGTCGTATCCGACAATTGGTCAAGCGCTTGCCGTGTTTCACTCATTTCCTCGTACTGCGACTCTTTCAATCTTTCCGCCAACGACATAAATAGAACCATGGCAGTACTCGTCCCACGTACATTGATATCCAATTGGTCTTGATCCTGTTGGATAAAACTATCTATGCTGGTCTGGACAAGGTTCATATAGTTATCATTGCGTTCCGCCATCTCTTCAATTGTTTCCATATCAGGGCTGCCCGTAAGCATCGCCTTCAGTTCTTCATAGGTTTGACTGTACTGTTCTGCTTCGTTAGTAATATTAGCTATATACCGTTGCTCTTTGAATAGAACATAGCTATATAGATTAGCCGATATGCTCTGATTATGGCTGATCAACTCATCGACCAAATCGACCTTCTTTATATTTTCGTCAAACAAATTGGAGTAATTCTTATTCAATTGCATGACAGACATAAATCCAACTGCCCCTACGATAATCGTAAGGATAATAATAGAGGTAAAGCTGACAAATAATTTTTTCGAAATGGAATTCAGTTTCATTTTTCTCCCCCGACAAGCCCTTTCTTCCCCCGGTGTCTTTCTCTCCCCACTAGGTCTATTGGCTATTATGTAATTTCCTTTACCAAGCAATTAGCTCTATTCTTACTATAGGACTTATTGAGGTAGAAGGCAATCCAATTATTAAAGTTTGAGGAAAGTTTTGCTGAAAAAGGGATGTTCAGACAGCACAAAAGACCACCCTTTGCGGATGGCCTTCTATGATCATTGATTAATGCCTCATGTTTCTCCGTTGTTTCCGGAGTTCCTTCCGGGCGGGTGCCGATTCGAATAATTTTGTTTCGGCTTCGGTTTCCGGATAGATGGCCGGCACAGGGACAGGTCGGTTGTTTTCATCCATGGCGACCATCGTAAGGAAGGATTCTGTCGTCAAATTCGATTCGCCGGTCAGCAAGTTGCTCGAACAGACGGAAACAAACACTTCCATCGATGTACGACCTGTGGAACTGACGACCGCTTCGAGTTCCAGCACTTCCCCGACCCGCGCTTTCGACAGGAAGTCGACAGAGTCGATTGAGGCGGTAACGACCGCCGTCTTGGCGTGTTTCATGGCAGTGATGGCGGCAATCTCATCGATGTAGGCCAAGACGTGTCCCCCGAAAATCGTCTGTAAATGATTGATATCCGAAGGCAGGATGATCTTCGTTTGAATCGTGCGGGATGCACTCATCGGTTTCTTTTCCAATGGTCTCCCTCCTTTTCCCTATCGTAAACCCGTTTCCCTCATTTGTCGAATCAAACACCCAACCGGCGGACCGCACAAAGCTCCCTTTCATACGGGGTCCCAGCCAGCCGGATGATTTCAATCGATTTACCGGTCGAAGGTGCATGGAAAAGCAACCCGTTTCCGTAATAAAACCCGACATGGCGTACCTTCCCGCGCCCTTCATCCGACGCGAAGAATAGTAAGTCCCCCTTTCGCCACAAAGACGGATCCCCTGTTGAAATGGCCATACCTTCACGGGCTTGATCGGCTGCATCCCGGGGAATGAAACGGCCGCATGCTTTCATCATGGAATAGGTGAAACCGGAACAATCAAAGCCGTACGAGGAGGTCCCGCCCCATAAATAGGGAAGCTCCAGAAATGCCAGCCCTTTTTCGACTGCTGTTTCTGCAGGCAACTTCGGGAATTGGTGAACCGAGGGGGCCAACTCCACATCAGCTAACCGCAAAATCCCTTCCCCACCCGGCGTGCACACATGGACCTTCCCATCCACTACATGCCGGTAAGGCAACATCCCATTGAACGGCAAGACGAGGGAAGGTGAACCATCGATATTCCATAGCTGCGCCTTGCCCGCCGTCACCTTTGCGAATCCTTCCGCGCGGATCGGTTGCGCTTCTTTCAATTGCTGAAGCGGAACCCAGCCGGGATACCCCCGATTGTCTTTGCCGGATGACTGCCAAACGGCACACACTTTTGCCCATTCCCCGTTCGTTTCCAACACGGCAACAGGCTCGCCGTATACTAATTGGGTCTGGACGCGGTCGGCCTCGCTTAACTCCAACCGATCTGCTAAACGCAAGCTACCAATCCATTCCTGCGGGCGTGCCGGATTCGCTAGACCTGCCTCGTCTTGCGGGCGTACAGCTTCAGGCGATGTCCAGACTGTTGCGACAGAAACAGCACAATACCACGTAGGAGTTGACATCTCGGCATCTCGCCTCCTTTTGGTTATCCAATGTCCTTTATTTGATGCACACCTAAACCTGGTCCGCCCGGAAGACGGATTTTGCTTTTACTGTAGAGAATGCCCCCTGACACTGGGTCGGATGCCAACATCAAGGGAGCATCGAAATCGTAGCGGGTAATATTCGGTTGGCTTGCCGCGAAATGGGCGGCGGCCGTGACACCGAGTTTGGTCTCGATCATGCTGCCGACCATGCACTGGATGCCATGCGCTTCCGCAATCGCATTGATGTTCAGCGCCTCTCGGATGCCGCCTGACTTCATCAATTTAATGTTCAATAGATCCGCCGCGCGCAGTTGGCAAATCCGTAACGCATCTTTCGCGGAAAACATGCTTTCGTCAGCCATGATGGGCGTTCCCGTTTGATCCGTTACGAACTTTAATCCTTCCAGGTCATCGGCATGTACCGGCTGTTCGACCAGTTCAATATCGAATCCTGCGTCCTCCATCTTCCGGATGGCGAGGACCGCCTCTTTCGGCTGCCAGCCTTGATTGGCGTCGAGCCGGATTTTCGGCTTGTTCCCGACCCGTTCCCGGATGGCCCGGATCCGTTCAAGATCGTCCCGGATTTCTCCAATGCCGACTTTCACTTTCAATGAATGAAACCCTTCTGCAATATAACGTTCCGCATCCTCCGCCATGGTTTGCGGATTGTCGACGCTGACGGTGTAATCGGTTTCCACCTCCTGCCGGTAACCGCCCAACAGTTGGTACAGCGGCATTCCTGCCAATTGCCCCCATAAATCATAGATGGCCATATCGATGGCCGCTTTGGCACTTGTGTTGCCGATGATGGAGCGGGTAAGCCTTTCAAACAGTGCTTCCCGATATCGAATATCCATGCCGATCAGCCGGGGAGCTAAGACTTCCTGAATGACATAGGTTAGACTGCCGAACGACTCTCCCGTGATAACATGAGTCGGAACCGCCTCGCCCCAGCCAACGCTCCCATTTTCACTCGTCGCTTTCACGTAGATGGCGTCCGCGGTATGCACCGTCCGGAGGGCCGTTTTGAATGGCTTTTTCAAGGGAACGGCGACCGGGAATGTATCGATGGACCGGATTTTCATCCTTCATTCCACCCCTGGCAAAATGGTGAGGGACCGATTGTCTGCGTCAAGCCTTGCCTCTACGCCAAGTGGTACGGCAAAATGCGGTTCGCAATGACCGATTTTGAAACCTTTCACAACCGGTTTCCCGAGACGGCCTAAATAATGGTCGAACACTTCGTCGAGCGATAAAGAATCATTCTCGTTCTTCGGCTCCGCTTTCGCAAAATCACCGACGACAATGCCGGCCGCTTCATCAAGTTTGCCGGCCATTCGCATATGGTTCAACAAGCCGTCTACCCGATACGGCTCCTCTCCGACGTCTTCGATGAGCAGCAGCTTCCCACGCGTTTCAATTTCGAATTTCGTACCGATCGTCTTTGCCAATAGAGAAAGATTCCCTCCGACGAGCTCGCCTTGCGCCGCACCGCCATGGATGGTCGAAAGCGGGGAAATGGCTTCTCTGTAATGAAGCTCCATCGGTTCGAACAGCTGGCGGAACATCTTGCCCGACAATTCATGGAAGGTATCCTTTCCGACACAAGACGCGAGCATCGGCCCATGGAACGTCACCAGATCAGAATATTGCCCAATCGCCGTGTGAAGGAAGGTGATGTCGCTGAAGCCCCAGAAGATCTTCGGGTTTTCATTCATGGAAGGCAAATCGAGCCGGTCGACATATCGCGCCGAGCCGTACCCGCCGCCCGCACAGAAGATCCCTTGGACGGACGGATCTGTGAACATATCATGTAAATCCGCCATCCGTTCTTCGTCAGTCCCTGCCAGGAAGCCGTTTGTATTATGAAGATGTTTTCCAAACTTCCATTTCAAGCCGAGCTGTTCCAAGAAAGCGAGCGAACGCTCCAGCGAATCCGGATTCGGTGGGCTGGAAGGGGCGATAATGCCGACTGTATCCCCTTTTTGCAAACGTTGTGGTCGTATTCTCATGTTTTAAATCATCCTCTCTCATGGTAAAAAATTCTGTTCCCGAGCGGAACAGAATCGGTTCTCTTATTCTATTCAACAACCCAGAAATGCAAAACGGATCTCTCTTTTCTATTGTCCCGTTTTCACATAAAAGAATAGCATTATACGATAAACAATATACCATTGTCAATCACAAAATTGCAATTTTTTAAATTATATGGTACAATTTAATTATCCCAGTTTTGAGACAGTATTTGATCGCCGTGCGCAACTTCTTCCAATCAGAATTTGAGTGCGGTTTTTTATTATGTATGAAAAAATTTTTTCATTCCATCCGGTGTCAAAATAATATATATAAGGAGAATCAGTTTATTGAATTTAATTAATGAAGAAATCACTCATAAAGTGTTTGGTGAAGGAAATATTGTGGATCAAGAAGGATCTATTCTCACCATTGATTTTGACGAGGGTATTAAAAAATTCGTTTATCCTGATGCCTTTGGGAAATTCATAACCCTCAATGACCGGAATACAGCAAAATCACTGAATAAAATCCTCTTGGTAAAGCAGATGGAAGAGGATGCACTTAAAAAAAAACGGGAAGAAGAAAGAGTGAGACTGGATCTTGAGAGGCAGCGCAGGGAAATACTAAAGAACCATAACATTCATGAAAGCTCACAAATTGTTTTCTGGCTGGACGAAGAAGAGCAACAGCAGGTATTTACCGACTGGCAGGTATTTACCGGGATGGTTCAAAGCGGAAAAAATAAAGATCAACCGAATAGAGTAGCACGTTTGCGACCGAACAGCGCAGTTCTTCTAACTGCAAGGGAGTCGGATCAACCAGAAACAGATAGACGGATTCTAGGCCTCTACATGGTAGATGAAACGTTTTCCGGCAATCTTAGCGATGACGGGATGATTCAGCCCCATGCAGAGTTTAGAATCAAGCTTACGGAGCAAGAAGCGGAGAAGATGCTTTTCTGGAATTACTATATTAATAAAAACCACCCTCATCGAACTACATGGAATTCGGGTAAGTATCGTTATTTCGATAATATTTGGACTGCTCAAATCTTGAAAGACATCATTACATTACAAACGGATGAAGTGCGTATCAAAGAAGCTGAAAACTTCCTGGAATACTTCTGTCAAATGAATGCCCTTGACAGAGATAACCTCCCGGAAGTGAGCGGAGCTTTAATGCAAGATTAATCAGCTGTCTTCTGCGCGCGTCTCATGAATTGGACGAACTGCTGGCGGAGGAAGCGGCCATTGCAGCGATTGTAGCGGCCGTGACGGCTTGCTGTGCCTGGATGACCATTTCGATGGACGCCGCCAGGCTGATGCCTGTTTCGTCGACATGCGCCGGGTCGACCAGTTGGTGCATAATATACCCGATGCCGATCGACAAGGCCATCTCCCGGTTCCATTTCAGCGGCTTCGCCGTTTCCAACACCTTGGTCAAATCAACAATCGCAGCCACATCGGCATCCACCACTTTGAAAACGGTCAAGAAGCCGATCATCGGATAGTGGACGGGCCGCACTTTCGTCTCCCGCTTGAATCGGTCTAGGATTTCAGCAGCCCGTGCTACGAGTGTTTCATCGAATTCGATATGTATATAGGTCATCACTTGGGAAAGCCATTGCAGTTCATTCCCCGACTTGAATCCGGCAGTGCGGAGTGCATCGTAGTAGGCTCGCATCGCTTTCGCATGCTCGGTCGGGTCTGCCCCTCGCTTGCTGAGAAGGAGCGCATAGGCGTAATCATCGTCCGACGTTAGGAAATAATGCTGTTTTTTCATGGCATCATAGAGTTTTTTCGCTTGCCGCGCCTCTTGCTCATACACATCCGGGTCGTCCGTCATGAGAAGGGCGGCCAAATAAGAATGAATCGTATTGCGGAAGCCGGCACTCTTCAACACCTGCTGCTTCGCCAATAAACGCTCGACCCCCTGTTCGATGGGCAAGCTACGGCGATCTAGAAATGCCGCAATCATAGGCAGTAGATGGCCGCGAAGCGGAGAAAACCAGCCGGATCGTTGTTTAAGCGCATCCATGGAACGGTTCAATCGGACCGCATCAAATTCCCGATCCGATGTCACATAATACGATGTGATCGTCAACACAATGTTTTTATCCACCGTCCAACCCGCCAATGATTTCACTTTACTATAGGTCAGTTCCACTTCTTGTTTAATCCGATTCGCATCCAATCCGCACGCCCCCTTTCCTATATGTACGATTCAATATGGGAAAAGTTTCAGAGAGGCTTGGCGAAACCGCGCTGGCTTGCTATTCTTGGCTTACAAGGAGTGATGAGCATGTCGGAATTCGAAGTCATTTTACATACAAACTCGTTCCAATCAAAAGAAACTTTAAAGAATAACCTTCGAGAAATGGGCATCCAATCGGGCGATGCGATCATGGTCCATTCTTCATTGAAATCGATCGGCTGGGTCGCCGGCGGAGCACAGGCGGTCGTCGAGGCATTGATGGAAACTGTGACGTCGGAAGGAACGATCGTCATGCCTGCTCAATCGACGGACAATTCGGATCCATCGTATTGGATGATGCCAGCTGTACCGGAAGATTGGCATGAACCGATTCGCCAAACGATGCCCGCATACGATCCCCATTTGACCCACCTGCGGGAGATGGGGAAGATTGCGGACTGCTTCCATCGGCACCCGGAGACGATCCGAAGTCCCCACCCTGCCCACTCGTTCATGGCGTGGGGCAAGCATGCGGAAGAATGGATGGAGACACACCCGCTGGATGATTCGTTCGGGAAGGGTTCGCCTCTCGGCAAGATAATCGAGACGGATGTCAAAATCCTGCTGATCGGCGTCGGCTATGATTCTTGCACCGCCCTTCATCTAAGTGAATATTTGGCACACCGACCGCCGATGATCTCGCAAGGCTCCGCTATAATGCAAGACGGCGAACGAGTTTGGGCTACATACGAAATGGTCGACGTCGACTCCGGCGTCTTTCCTGAATTGGGCGCCGCTTTCGAGACCGCGAATCCAGGGATTGTGCACAATAAGAAACTCGGGCAGGCAAATTGCAAAATCATCCCGATGCAGCCATTGATCCGCTTTGGGACCGGTTGGATTGGCGTGCAGCGCCGGGAAGGGGAAAAATTGGAATAAAAATATCGAAGGGCTGTCCCACTTCCCGGACAGCCCTTTCTCTCAACTATGCACTTCTTCCTTCGCCGCCTTCACCAGCGTCTCAATCGCCTGCAAATCCCCCCGATGAAACGCATCCACGATGGCACTGCCGACAATGACTCCGTCTGCCAACGCGCCGATAGAGCGTACTTGCTCCGGCGAGGAAATGCCGAATCCCGCCAATACCGGCACGGGACTCACTTCTTTTAATCGCTGCAAATGGGTGCCGAGGTCGTCGCGGAATTCGTTCCGGACCCCTGTGATCCCATTGACCGTCACGGCGTAAATGAACCCTTCCCCCGCAGCTGTGATGTCCCGGATTCGCTCCTGTGGACTCGTCAACGAGACAAGTTGAATCAGCCCGACACCCGTTCCTTCGAGCGCTTCCCGCACAAGGCCGCTCTCCTCCAACGGCATGTCCGGTATGATTAATCCGCTAATACCGGTCGGCTCGCAATCCTTTGCAAACTCTTCCAATCCATAGCTCAACACTGGATTCAGATACGTCATGATGACAAGCGGCACTGTCACTTCATCTTGGAAGGAAGCAAGCTCCTTCATCACGGCACGCAAGTTGACGCCGTGTGCCAGGGCACGTTCTCCTGCGGCCTGGATGACTTCACCGTCCGCCACAGGATCGGAGAATGGAATCCCGACCTCGATGGCCGTCACACCCGCCTCTTGTAAAAATAAAATATTCTTTTTCAACGACGTAAGTCCACCATCACCCGCCATAATATACGGAACGAATGCTTTTTCTCCTCGCTCTGTGCAGCCTATAATCGCCTGGGTCAAATCAGTTTTCTTCATTTCGCCGCACCTCCTAACGCATCGCGCACCGTTTGCACGTCCTTGTCGCCACGTCCCGACAGGCATATGATGAGAACTTCGTCCGGTTTCATTTCCTTCGCCAGCTCCGCTGCATAATAGATTGCGTGGGCACTTTCCAATGCCGGGATGATTCCTTCGATCCTCGAAAGCAACTGCAACCCTTCGAGCGCTTCCGCATCGGTCACCGATTCATATTTCACCCGGCCGATGTCGTGCAAATGGCAATGCTCCGGACCGACTGCCGGGTAATCCAGCCCAGCGGAAATCGAGTGCGCTTCCTGGATGAACCCGTTGTCGTCTTGCAAAATATACATATAGGCGCCGTGCAGGACACCTTCCCGTCCGCCTGCGATCGCCGCCGCGTGCTGGCCCGTGGAAATTCCACTGCCCGCGGCTTCCACGCCGTACAACGCCACTTCTTCGTCATCGACAAACGGATGGAACATGCCGATCGCATTGCTGCCCCCGCCGATGCACGCTACGATGGAATCCGGCAAACGCCCTTCCTTCTCCAAAATTTGTTTCCGAGTCTCATCCCCGATGACCCGTTGGAAATCGCGTACAATTCGCGGGAATGGATGGGGCCCGAGCGCCGAACCGAGGATATAATGCGTATCTTCCACATTCGCGACCCAGTAGCGCAGCGCTTCATTCACCGCGTCCTTCAATGTGCCCGAACCTTTGTCGACCGACACGACGGTCGCGCCGAGCAATTCCATCCGGAACACATTGAGCTCCTGCCGCCGCACATCTTCTTTCCCCATGAAGACGACGCACTCCAAGCCGAGCAATGCACAAGCTGTCGCGGTCGCCACGCCATGCTGTCCCGCGCCCGTTTCTGCAACAATTTTCTTTTTCCCCATCCGTGCCGCAAGCAGCGCCTGACCGAGGGAGTTGTTAATCTTATGTGCACCCGTATGGTTCAAATCTTCCCGTTTCAAATAGATTTTCGCACCGCCGAGCTCTTTCGTCAGCCGTTCCGCGAAATAAAGCGGATTGTCCCGCCCTACATAATCTCTCAAATAATAGTCCAGTTCTTCTTGGAATGCCGGATCGGCGATCGCTTCCTCATATGCCTGCTCCAATTCCAAAAGAGCCGTCATCAATGTCTCTGGTACATATTGGCCGCCGAATTTACCATAGCGCCCTTTCGTCTCCGCTGTCTTCGTCAGTTGTCCCATCATTATCGCTCCTTCATTTTGACCGCATCCAGAAAACTGCGGATCAAGCCCACATCTTTTCTTTTATCGATTTCCACTCCACTGGAGACATCCACCATATACGGATGGACACGCACAATCGCCTCGCCGACATTTTCGACCGTCAGCCCGCCAGCCAAAATCAATTGCTCCGGCCGGACCCCCGCCTCTTCCAACAAGGTCCAATCGAACGTTTTCCCGCTGCCGCCCTTGAATTCCGTCCCGGGCGTGTCAAATAAGAAATATTTCACATCATACCGGGCGGCCCGCCGCACATCCTCTTCATCCCGGACGGACACCGCCTTGATCGCCGGCAATCCAACCTGTTGAATGAACTCCGGCTCCTCATCGCCATGATATTGGATGAAATCAAGCGGCACCTCCTCGAAAGTGCGCTTCAATTCCGCCTCCGTCGCATCGACGAACACGCCGATCTTCAGGACGCCTTCAGGTACAGACTTCGCCAGTTCCCGGGCTTCCTCTATCGTCACACGCCGACTGCTCGGCGCGAAGACGAAGCCGATCGCATCGGCTCCCGCCTCGACTGCGGCCTCAACATGCTTGCGCTCCTTCAGGCCGCAAATCTTCACTTTCGTCATTCTGCGACGCCCGCTTTCGCCACTTGCAACGAACGCAGTGCCGATCCCACCGAATCACTGCGCATGAGCGATTCGCCGACCAATACCGCACTGGCCCCCACTTTGGCGACACGAATTGCATCTTCCGGCCCCCATATGCCACTCTCGCTGATCAGCACCCGCTCCTCATCGAACGGAAAACGCGCCGCAACCATTTCCGTCTGAATCAAATCCACCTCAAATGTCCGCAAATCACGGTTATTGACGCCGATCAACTTGGCATCCACCGCCAACGCACGCTCCAACTCCGCCAAATCATGGACTTCCACCAACACATCCAAACCGAGGGATGTCGCATACGCATGAAGGTCCGCAAGTGTCTCATCATCCAGCGCCGCCACGATCAGCAAAATGACGGACGCTCCCGCGCTTTTCGCCTTGTCGATCTGCACCCGGTGGATCATGAAATCCTTACAAAGCAGCGGAATCGGCACCGCCTCCGCGACCGCCGCCAAATCCTCGAAACTGCCTTGGAAAAACGGGGTATCCGTCAAAACCGAAATGCAGGCCGCTCCCGCTTCGTAATACGCTTTCGCCTGCTTCACCGGATCCGCCCCTTCGGCGATTAACCCTTTGGAAGGTGATGCGCGTTTCATTTCTGAAATGACTTGTAATTGTTCCGATTTCCGCAGTTTTTCATAAAGAGATGGCCGGATCGTTTCATTTTTCGGAAACGTCTCATTCGCAGCCAGCATCTGTTCCACTTCCTGCTTTTTTTTCATTATAATTTTATCTAAAATCGTCATCTTGCCACCGCTTTCTGTTCATTTCGACTATAGGCGATGATCGCTTCCATCTTCTCCATCGCTCTTCCGGATAGGATGCTGTCAATCGCCTGATCGACACCTTCTTGTATCGTAGCCGCCTGCCCGTTGGCAAATAATCCGATTCCCGCATTGAACACAACCGTGTCAAATCGAGGTCCGCGTTCACCGCTCAACACCGACCGGATAATCGCCGCGTTTTCCTGCCCATCGCCCCCGCGAATAGTTGAAGGATCGGCCTGGGTTAAACCAACATCTTCCGCCCGCAACGCGAAAGGGATCAAATCTCCTTTATCCAGCAGGACAAACGCATTCTGCCCCGCAAGCGACGCCTCATCCATCCCGCCGGTGCCCGACACGACAATCGCACGTTCCCTGCCAAGCATGCGCAGCACCGAAGCATACTCCATGATGAAATCCGGACGGTTGATGCCTGTGAACTGGGTTTTCAAGTCAATTGGATTCGTCAAAGGACCAACCAAGTTAAAAATGGTCGGCTTGCCAATCTGCTGCCGCACACCTACGATTCGTTTCAATTTCGGATGGACATGCGGGGCGAATAAAAAGGCAATCCCCTCTTCGTCAAGCAGCTCCCTGATCTCCGACGGGCTGAAATCCGAACGGATGCCAAGTGCATCCAACACATCATGGCTGCCTGCCGCGCTCGACACTTTCCGGTTACCATGCTTCGCGACCTTCACGCCGGCACCCGCCAAAACAAAAGCAGACGTCGTGCTGATGTTGAAGCTATTCGATCCGTCGCCCCCGGTACCGCAGTTATCCAAATAATTGCCGGCCGGCACACCGAGATCGACTGCCAAGGATTTCATAACCGATGCCAACGCCGCCACTTCTTGCGCGGTTTCACCTTTTCGGGACAACGCAATCAAAAACTCGGTCATTTCCTGCACGTCCGTCTCCTCATCGAATAACAACGTCGCCGCTTCTGTCATTTCCTCGAACGTCAAATTCCGGTTGTTCTCCACTATGCTCAAAAATTTCTTCATTGCTATCTCTCCTCATCTCAGCTTTTCTAGTCTTACTTAACGACTTCCAAAAGGGATCGTGCTTTATTCACCGTTTCCTTGTACTCCAATGCCGGAATGGAAGCTTCCACGATGCCTGCGCCTGCCTGGACGTATGCTTTTCCGTCCTTGATGACCATCGTGCGAATCGTCAAGGCGAAGTCGATATTGCCGTTGAGGCCGATGTAACCGATCGCCCCGCCGTAGATGCCGCGGCCCGCACTTTCCAATTCCTCAATCAATTCCATCGCCCGCTGCTTCGGCGAACCCGAAACCGTTCCCGCCGGCAAAGTCGCTTTCAACGCATCCAACGCATGCAGCCCCGGCGCCAAGTCCCCTTCCACTTCAGACACAAGATGCATGACATGTTCATAGCGGACGGTTTTCATATAACTCGCAATCTCGATGCTTGCCGTATCACAGATAGCCGCCATCTCCCGCTTGCTCAGTTCCACCAACATATCATGCTCGGACAGCTCTTTCGGATCATTGCGCAGCTCCTCCTCGAGCGCCCGGTCTTCCGCATCATCCCGGCCCCGCCTGCGCGTACCGGCAATCGGATTCGTCATCACGGTTCCATCCGATACGCTGACGAGGCTTTCGGGAGACGTACCAATTACGGTATGATCGTCGAATTCCATATAGTACATATAAGGAGACGGGTTGCGCCTTCTTAATTTCCGATAAATCGAGAAAGGATCCCCCTCGAAATCGGCTTCCATTCGTCTCGATAGGACAATCTGCTCGATTTCCCCTTGTTCGATATGAACGATCGATTGACGGACCAGTTCCTCGTACTCCTCTTGCGATGTATCGCTTCGATATTCTGAAAGAGAAAACTCCGTCTCTTCCTCCACCGCGCCCGTCATGATCTGTTCAGCGAGTGCCTCCAGGTCAGGTGCTCCATGTTCGGGATTGATCTGCGTGTGCAAAAGGGTCACTTCATTCAATACATGGTCGAAAATGACGATCGAATCATAAATATTGAAGTTGACGTCCGGCGTTCCGAGCCCTTCTTTGGACTGCTTCTGTGTGGCGTCATAGCTGACGTAGCCGACCGCACCGCCAGTGAACGGGAACTCCAGATCATTGGTCACCCGAGGCATGAGCCGTTTTAACAGGGTGTATAAATCTCCTTCGTGAACATATTGTTTATCGGATCCATAGATAATTTCCTCGATTTGTCCATTGCCGCCGCGATAACATTTCAACGGTTCCACGCCGATGAAAGAATACCGTCCGGGCCCGTCATGGAGGGAGGAACTCTCCAACAAAAATTTCCGCTTGCCTTGCAATCTCCGGAAAATCAGGATCGGCGTCAGGGAATCCCCCTCCAGCTTTTTCATCGTCATCCGCAAACTCGTCTTCTCTACACTCATCATTCTCTCTCCTCTGCTCGTTGACTAGTTGGAAATAAAAAAGTCCCCTGCCAATGGACAGACTCATCCATTAGCAGAGGACGGATTTCACCGCGTTGCCACCTCATATTGGAGCTCCTTCGCTCCCTCTCGAATGCACTACTGAAAAAGCGTGCATGCATCCCGTAACGCGGGATCCACGTCCACCTCCAACAGACCGAAAACGGCCGTCATCGGTGACTCTCCTAAGCCCATTCACACCCGCTGCGTATCAGTTCCCACCATCCACTGACTCTCTACAATCGCACACCGGTGCTACTCTTCTTATTCATCAATTTCTCAGCTATGCTCTTCTCTACTAGACTCATCTGTCCTATGGGCGGCACCGCTCCCGGCACCTTCTACCCGTTGACCGAACAAAAAAGTTGTGTCTATCTTATTATGAACTGCTATAATTGTCAAGCTTTTCTGTTATTCTATGAACAGAATTGGTATACAAACGAAGAAGTACTAACGAGACTTTGACGACTTCAAATAACAAGCCAAATGAACCTTCAGGATGTCATCGCTATTATCCAAATCAATCTGTAACAAATCCTCAATTTTTTTAATGCGTTGGTAAAGAGTGTTGGGATGAATGTGAAGCTTTTTGGCCGCTTCTCTTGCAGAACGGTTTGTTTTCATATACACAAGAATCGTTCTTTCCAACTCGCTATTCGCTTCATGAGATAATGGGAAAAAAACTTCATTGATAAATTGCTCGATTATATGCGGTTGTTGATGCAAAAACAAACGGTTCAAGCCTATGTTTTCATATTGCATTAACTCAAATCGATTGTGTCCGGACAAGTAGTTTATCGTATCTTCGGCTTCGTCGTAACATTTTCCAACGTTCTCTAATCCTTTATAAACGGCACTGATTCCTCCAAGGAATGGGGGGTTTTCGCCCTTCACCCATTGTTCTTGTATAGTCGCCAACGTTTCCTGCACTGTATCCAGTGCATCAGGTTCTGGTAATGGAGAAAGGATAAATACCCGATTTTGGACCCCAAAGATCATTTTTCCTTGTGGGCGCAATTCTTTTTGTATTTTCAGGACCAGTTGATGTATTTCAATTTCAAGTTGCTGTAAATCATTGTAGCTGGGGATTTCAATGATGGCCATATACCAATAGGAATTGATATCAACCCCCATCCGGCTTCCAAAGCTTTTTAAATGTTCTTCGGTTCTATGTGAAAGCAATTCCCGAAACTGTTCATATGTTTTTTTATAAAAGTATTCTGTCACGGTCTGCTTTTTTATTAATTCCATGGCAATGATCGAGCTTCCCTGTTCCAGTGTCATGCGATCCGATTCAGAAATGACACCATTTGTCGGGATAATGAAACATCCAAGGAAAACACTACCATTGTGAATGGGAAGCAGATAATACGTTTCAAGTGAGGACACGCCCTTCTCCACATATTGAGGTTCCCAGTTGGCCGCGAACATTTTTTTTAATTCTTCCGTCGTAAAATCGGATGCTTGGCTCGGGTAAGAAAAATAAAACAGATTATCAATGACATTGTAAAAAAAGACAGGCTTAGATATCATCTGATTGAATTCACGGATGATCGTTTCAAGGCCTTTATTTTCAAGCGAGATATTGGTAAGTGCTTCATGGACCTCATACCTTTTTTGAAGCTGGAAGTTCCGTTCTTCCAGCTGCTTGCTCAAGTGAGTGACTTCTTTAATCCTGTCATTCGCCTCGGCGTAATACTGGGCATTTTGAATGGCAATGGCTGCTTGCTCGGCAAATCCTTGCAGTAACAGGAGGTCATGTTCATCGAACGGTTGTTTTCCACGCCATTGATGGACAGTCATCACACCGATTCTTTTCTCCGCTATCGAAATAGGAACGGCAATGAAGGAACTGGGGAAGCCAGGATGTGATGATGTAGTTAGAGATACATAGTTTGTTTCCGATATATTGTTGCGTCGCATTCCCCTTTCAACTTCTTCTTCAGATTTAAAAAGTCTCCCGATTCCATCTTGAAATACGGTCCCCGTAATCGATTCTCCCACTTTTACTTGGAAATCGTAAATTCGATGATCGAACCCCACTGGTGCTTTCGGAATCAATCGATCTTTCGTATTGTCGTATAGGAGTAAATATCCTCCCTGTGCAAGCGGAATAATTTTCAAAGCGTTTTTCATGATTTTTTCCAAAACATCATTCAAGTCCAGACTCGACGTAATGGATCGGATACTATCCACTAAAATAGTCAGTTCAGAATCTTTTAGTTTCCCTCTTGGAAAGATTAGATGTTCATTGCTATCGTCCACTTTTGTGTCCCCCTGTCTAAAAAGACCGTGTAACTCCACATATATGCTACTTAAACTATGTGCAGACGCACATTGTCCTCTTAATATGACCAGTGTATACTAACGACAATAAAATGAATAGTCCAAACATTTAGGAAGAGGGTTGCCCCATGTCTGCTGGATTTAAAAAAGAAAAGGAGGAAACGTTATGGCCGAGGTAATGAAAGTAGCAAACAGCTTTCCATTATGGATCATCGCAGCACTTGTCATCGGACTTGTATTTTTCCAAGCATTCAAGTTTATCAGTCTCACCTCGAAAGCTAGTGATTCAGTCGGAATGTCGAAAGAGGAGGTAAAATCGGCAATAAGAGCAGGCGCAATCAGTTCTATAGGCCCTTCGTTCGCCATTGTCATTATCGCCATTTCCCTGCTGTCCTTAATAGGGAATCCGGTAACATTAATCCGGATCGGCATTATCGGCTCTGCTCCGATTGAAATGGTAGGTGCGAGCCTGGGTGCCCAAGCAGCCGGGGCCGAACTCGGATCACCTGACTTCACTGCACAAGCCTTTACGAATGCCGTTTGGGTCATGTGTCTAGGGGGAATGGGGTGGCTTTTATTCACCGCGCTTTTTACAAAATCACTCGGAAAAATTCAAGCGAAAGCGACAAGCACCCCTAAAAATGTAAGCCTTTTCAAAGTGGTCTCGACCGCCGCGATGATTGGAGCCTTCGCTTATCTAGGCAGCGGTCAAATGGTAAAAGGGATTAATGAATCAGTCGTATTAGTAGTTGCTTTTCTAGTCATGCCAATCCTTCTGACAGTCGCAAAAAAGTACAATATTAAATGGTTAATCGAATGGTCGCTTGGAATCGTCATTATTGTCGGTTTAACGGTTGGATACCTTTTAAGCTAAGGAAGAGAGGAGAAACGATTATGACAGTTAGTAAAGAAGCGAAAAGCATGGTTTCGGCAGGAAGCGCAAGCAAGACAGAAACACTCGATTTTGAAACATTCCATGCCAAATCACATTTTTGGGGCCGCTTGACAATTTGGGGGGTCATTCTATTAACATTAGCTTTGCCAGCTTACCTCTCTTTCGTACTTGGCTTTCACCCGGGTTGGTCAGCAATTCTTTCCGGTTTCCTGGCGTATGGGGCTGTTGTGGCGGCAGTTTGGGTTATCGAGCCAATCAGTTACTATCCAATACTAGGCGTGTCCGGAACATATCTCGCTTTTTTGAACGGTAATATCGGGAATATGTGTCTTCCAAGCGCTTCGGTTGCACAAGCTGCAATTGGTGCGGAACCTGGGACAAATAAAGGTGAATTGACGGCGACGCTTGCCATCGCTGCGGCGGCCATCGTCAATACGACGGTTCTCATATTCGTTGTCCTCGGCGGTTCATTTCTTATAACGCTGATGCCGGCATCATTGGTTGACGCGTTCCGGTTTGTTTTACCTGCTATTTACGGCGGGGTTATCGCACAATTTGCGATTCAAAAGCCAATTTGGGGAGTTGTCGGAGTCGCCTTTGGTCTATTTGTCAATCTCGGCCCGGTGCCTCGTCCTCTTCAAACTTTCTTATGCATTTTTGGAACCGTGATCGTTTGTATGTTATTGGAGAAAATAAAAACAAAGAAGGTAGTGGAATAATTGATTTCAACAAATACATCTATAGAAAAAACCGAGTTTAAACAAAAATTATTGGCCATGTTGGAGAGCCGTAAAGAGGAAATGATCCAAATTCGTAGGTATTTGCATGAAAATCCAGAATTGTCATTTCAAGAAGAAAAGACCGCACGCTTCATCGAAAATTTTTATGAAGGAAAAGGCGTTGACGTACAAACGAACGTCGGGAACGGTTATGGAATTATCGTAACCATTAAAGGAGGAAAGCCCGGTAAAACGATAGGGCTGCGTGCGGATTTTGATGCACTTCCGATCGAGGAGGAGACGGAAGTTCCTTTTAAATCGAAAAATCCAGGTGTTATGCACGCATGCGGCCATGATGGGCATACGGCTTATATGCTTATTCTGGCTGACTGCCTCATCCAATTGAAAGAGTCGATTAGCGGAACGATCAAAATCATTCACCAACATGCAGAAGAAACACCTCCAGGTGGCGCGAAAAGCATTGTGGAATCTGGAGTCCTCGATGATTTGGACGCTGTCTTCGGCACGCATCTAATGCCGAATTTACCGACAGGGGTAATTGGCTACCGAAGCGGTTTCTCCATGGCGGGCAGGACCTACTTCAAGCTGGCCATCAAAGGCAAGGGAGGCCATGGATCATCCCCGCATCAAGCGAATGACCCGATTGTAGCAGGCGCTTATTTCGTCACCGCAATCCAAACTATTATTAGTCGTCGATTAAACCCATTTGAAATGGGAGTCGTTACAATCGGTTCATTCGACGGAAAAGGAGCATTTAACGTTATCAAGGATAGTGTTGAACTGGAAGGGGATGTCCGATATATGACGGAAGACAGCCAGAAGATCATTGCCGAGGAAATCCACCGAATTACAAATGGAATTGAATTGGAATTCGACGTCCACTGCGAGCTCACGTATGTTCCGGATTATCCACCCTTATACAATGATCCGACGGTGACAGCGAAAGTCGTCTCCATTCTAGAACAGGCAAATGATCCGGTCATTCACGAGATTACGGAGATTCCGATCAATTCCGGCTCTGAAGACTTTTCCTATTACACTCAAAAAATACCGGGAACTTTCTATATTATCGGCTGCCAACCGAAAGGGGTTGTCAAACCGTATCTGAACCACCATCCTAAATTTGATATTGATGAAGAGGCACTACTTGTATCAGCAAAATCCGTAGCTCATGTTGTTTGTGATTACTACGACAATGAGTAATTTTAATTGAATTGAGGCTGTCTAGATAATTAGAAACAGGCTTTAGAAAAGTGGATCAATTTTCTGAAGCCTGTTCTTTGTAGGATACATCTCGGAAAATCGCCAAAAACGGCGAGACTCCGCGGGAAGTGAGCCCTTTCTGGTGATTTTCCGGGCTTTGGGACAACTCCTTGCCTATTTTTGAAAAAATGAGCAACTGTCGGTACAATGAAGAAAACCTTCATAGATAGGATGACAGGCATGCGAATCAATAAATTCCTGAGCGAAGCGGGCATCGTTTCCCGCCGGGGTGCAGACAAGTGGATCGAGGACGGCCGTGTAACTATTAACGGACAGCCGGCCGAACTCGGCAGCCGTGTGGAACCCAGTGATGAAGTTTACGTAGATGGGAAACCCGTCCAGACGGAAGAACAACTCGTATATATCGCGTTGAATAAACCCGTCGGCATCACAAGCACGACCGAGCGGCATATTCAAGGCAATGTCGTCGACTTCATCAACCATCCACTGCGGATTTTCCACATTGGCCGACTCGACAAAGATTCCGAGGGCCTTCTGCTGCTAACGAACGACGGCGATATCGTCAATGAAATTCTGCGCGAGGAACATGGGCATGAGAAGGAATATATCGTCACCGTGGATCACGCCATCACTTCGGATTTCATTGGGAAAATGGAGTCAGGCGTCAAAATCCTCGGCACGACGACCAAACCTTGCAAAGTGAAAAAACTCGGCCCCCGCACGTTTAATATTACGCTGACGCAAGGACTCAACCGCCAAATCCGCCGCATGTGCGCCGCGCTCGGCTACCATGTGCAAAAACTGAAGCGAACCCGCATTCTTAATATCCATCTCGGCGACTTACCTGTTGGCCAATGGCGTGACTTGACGGACGCGGAATTGGAAACGATGTTCAAGATGTTGAATTATGCACCGAAACGATAGCACATCATGTGACCTGCCCCGATAGTGGGGTGGGTCATTCTTATTTATGGAACTGTGAGAGCTTAGCCTGAAACTGTCAGGGCTCTAGCTCAAACTATAAGGGCAACGGGAAACTCTCAGGGCTATTCCGCCAACTGTAAGGACAATCCTACGAACTGTCAGGGACCAGTCCCAAACTGTAAGGGCGCGAAAAAACTCTCAGGGCTATTTCGCCAGCTGTAAGGACAATTCGTTGAACTGTCAGGGCTCAGCGTCAAACTGTAAGGGCACGGGGGAACTCTCATGGCTATTCCGCTAACTGTAAGGGCAATATCACGAACTGTGAGGGCCCAGCTTCAAACTGTAAGGGCGCGGAGAAACTCTCAGGGCTATTCCACCAACTGTAAGGGCAATCCTACGAACTGTCAGACCCCGGTCCCAAACTATAAGGGCGCGGGAAAACTCTCAGTGCTATTTCGCCAGCTGTTAGGGCAACCCCGCGAACTTTCAGAGCTCAGTCCCAAACTGGCTACGAAAAATTCTCAGAAAACCGGGAAACCGGCAAGTCAATGCTGAAACTATATAGAACGAACAAATGATTTGTAATGGGTGGCTCCAGTTGCTTGTAGTGGATGGCGGCGACTCCAGCGGGAACAGCACGAGCTGAAAGCCCCGCAGGAGCGCAGCGACGGGGAGATTGAAGCCGTGCCCGCGGAAAGCGTCCGCCTGGAACGGTAAGCAACGGTTGGCTGGTAGTGTCCACTTCTTTAGTACGTTTTATATAGTTTCCTTCCTGCACATTTAGGGGAATAGGAGAGAGAGTCACCATTTTGAATAGTTGAGTGAGGTGGATGCAATGGAGCCGAAAATGGATGAAGTGGAAGTAGCTCGCGCCCTTATACAAGTGTTAAAGGACGGGAAAAAAGAGACCTTCCATGATCTTCTGAAAGAGTTGGATCCCTATGAAATTGCCAAACAGTATAAAGACTTGCCTAAAAAGCGGCGGCCATTGTTTTTGGAATTCCTGACAATTGAAGAGTTGACTTCCTTACTAAAATACTTGAATCAAGACGAACAATTGGGCGTGCTGGAAATGATCGGCCCCGAGCGCTCTACCGATATTTTGGAACTGATGCAGAGCAATGAGCTCGCTTTCCTTTTTTCTGGTCTTTCCAAGTCCAAAGTGGATCGGTTGATTGCCCATATGAAACGCGAGCAAATGGAAGAGATTCTGCACATTCTGGATTATCCGCCGAAGACGGCCGGGCGGGTTATGAACAGCCGCTATCTTGCGGTGTTCCCGACAATGACAGTAGAAGAGGCGGAACAGGAATTGAAAAAATTCCAGGAACTCGCCAAATACTTGAATTACCTGTATATTGTCGACGAAGAACGGAAGCTCGTCGGCGTCGTCTCCTATCGGGATCTGATCTTGGCCGATCCCCAAGCGAAAATTAGCGATATAATGACGACGAAGCTCGTGAAAGCCGATGTGCTCATGAAGCAGGAGCATGTCGCGCGGTTAATCGGAAAGTATGATTTCGATTCACTGCCGGTTGTCGATTCAAACAATGTGTTGCTTGGCGCCATTACCGTCGAAAATGTCCTGGATATCGTCGTACGGGAAGCGAACGAAGATATTGAGATGCTTTTGGCCTCAGGTAAATCGATCGATTTCCGAACGAGACCGTTGGTGGCGGCCAAACGAAGGCTGCCTTGGCTCATTCTTCTTCTTTTTATCGGCTTGGTGTCAGGCAGCATCATCTCAAAATTTGAAGAGACGTTGGAAACAGTCGTCGCACTCGCTTTCTTCATGCCGATGATTGCCGGCATGACCGGGAACACCGGAACCCAATCGCTCGCCGTCGTCGTCCGCGGCCTTGTGTCGGAGGATGTCGACATGAAGAAATCATTGAAGCTCCTATTCCGGGAATTGCTTGTCGGCATTATCATCGGAATCACTTGTGGCGTCCTAATTTCAATCATTGCGTATATCTGGCAGGACAGCTTCACGCTCGGCCTCGTCGTAGGTTCCTCGCTGTTGGCAACATTGATTATCGGGACGATTGCCGGTACCGTCATCCCGTTGATTTTGAATAAATTCAAAGTCGACCCGGCAGTAGCTTCTGGCCCTTTGATTACGACCATCAACGATATTTTATCCCTTCTTATCTATTTCGGAATCGCCACGATGTTCCTATCCAAATTAAGCTAGGAATTCAGTAGGCGATACCGACGCGATAGCCGATGTGGTCGCCCGCCACTAATGCAGCGTACGCAAATTGGGCAGTGTCGCCGACTGAGATTTCCCTGCCCTCTTCTGGTAGGAAATCCTGTTGAACACGGTAGGCTCCGGAGGCCGGGCCGTCGGGTAAATAGGTTGGACAGATGATTGTCCAATCCAATCCCGATTGTCGCAGCAGCTCAAATGCTTTATGGTGTTCCTCGGCAGCGAACGTCAACCGGCGATTAGAATCACCCGCTTCGTAACGGAGCAATCCGGGGGTTGTTCTGCTTTGGAGGATGCCCGCTGTTCCAATAGTGACAATCCGCCGGACTCCCGACTGCTCCATCGCCCGGATGAAGTGAGGCGTCGCTTCCGTCAAGGTCGTCGTCCGATCGGTGCCTAGTGCACTGAAGACGGCATCCGCCCCTGCGATGGTTCGGCTCACAGCTTCAAAATGACGGACATCCCCTTCGATAACTCGGAGCTGTTCATGAAATGCCAATTTTTCTGGTGACCGGGAAAGGGCTGTCACTTCATGTCCGTCGGCGAGGGCAAGTCGCAACCATTCGCCTCCGACCCGGCCGGTTGCCCCAAATATTGCGATTTTCATTGAATAACGCCTCCTTCTCTCCCCACCATACCGAATTTTGTTCAAGATACAAAGACATAAGTATGGATCACTGAGGAACCCCGGGAAACTGACACACCTCGAAGGCAAACTCACACATCCAAGAAAAAACGCACTCCCCCCTTACGTAAACCTAAAAAGCCGCCCGCCTTGCCAAAATGACAAAACAGACGGCTTTCTTCTATTTCATTCAAACCGGTTGCGCCACTTTTTGAAGCATCGTGCCGTGGGTTGCCAAATGGCTATGCCAGGAGAATGCTTTTTCAATGACGTGCGGTGTATGGCCGCCTCGTTGCAGCGCTTCATTATAATACGTCCGCATTTGCTCGCGGTACATCGGGTGCATGCAGTTTTCGATGATCAACTCCACCCGTTCCCGGGGAGCCAACCCGCGTAAATCGGCGTAGCCTTGTTCCGTTACAATGACATCGACGTCATGTTCTGTGTGATCCACATGTGTGACAAACGGGACAATGCTTGAAATCGCGCCGCCTTTGGCAATGGATTTCGTAACAAAAATCGCGAGTCTGGCATTCCGTGCAAAATCCCCGGAACCGCCGATGCCATTCATCATTTTCGTCCCGGACACATGCGTCGAGTTGACATTGCCGTAAATATCCAACTCCAATGCCGTATTGATAGAAATCAAACCAAGACGCCGAATGATTTCCGGATGGTTCGAAATCTCCTGCGGGCGCATGATGAGTTTATCCCGGTACGTTTCCAAGTTGTGGAGCACCTGATTTGCTTTGTCTTCAGATAGCGTGATGGACGCGCAGGAAGCGAAACGTACTTTTCCGGCATCTATCAAGTCGAATACTGCGTCTTGCAACACTTCGGAGTAAACTTCCAACTCCTCAAATTCTGAATGGACCATGCCGTGAAGAACCGCATTCGCAACAGAACCGATTCCCGATTGAAGCGGCGCCAATTTCTCGGTCAAGCGGCCTACCTGAATTTCCGAACGGAGAAAGTTCAGCAAGTGGCCAGCCATGATTTCTGTCTCCTCATCCGGCGGGACAATCGTGGACGGAGAATCGAGTTGGTTCGTGAAGACGATCCCTTTCACCCGCTCTACGTCAATCGGGATGCCAATCGTGCCGATGCGATCATCCGCTTTTGTCAACGGAATCGGGTCGCGTTCCCCTTGCTTGCCCGGTGCATACAAATCATGGATGCCCTCCAAAAGTTCAGAGTGGGCCAAGTTAATTTCCACGATAATCGATTTGGCATGTTGGGCAAACGTCAACGAGTTTCCGACGGACGTTGTCGGAATGATCATTCCGTCTTCCGTAATTGAAATCGCTTCCAGAATGGCAAAGTCAATCGGATCGATCACTTCGGAACGAATCCACTCCGCGGTATGGGACAAGTGATGATCTACGAATAAATGTGCGCCTTCGTTGATCTTCTTGCGCATTGTCGGGTCAGCTTGAAAAGGGAGACGTTTGTTAACGATGCCCGCTTCCGCAAATAATTTATCGATATCAGAGCCGAGAGATGCGCCTGTATAGACGTTCACTTTAAAGGATTCATTTTCCGCACGTTCGACCAATGCCATCGGAACCGCCTTCGCATCGCCTGCACGAGTGAAACCGCTTAACGCCAACGTCATACCGTCCTTGATCCAAGAAGCTGCCTCTCCAGGCGTGACGACTACATCTTGTAAGGGCTTACATTTGATACGCTCTAGCTGTTTATCCATTGTATCTTCCTCTTTCGTTTGTCTCTTTTAGATAATTCTATCTAAATCGCTTTCACAAAAGAGATTTCATGGCTTGAACGGCAAAAAAGGAGCCCGAGACAGCGACTCCCGTGTTTAGAACAGTTCATTCAAAAACCTAATAATTTGCGGAAATAGCTCGAATACGACTGGCTGACCGGAACCCGGGTGCCGTCTTCCATCGACAGGACAAACGTGGAATGGGTGTCCGGGTAAATCTCTTTAATATGATGGACATTGACAATGAAAGAGCGATGGCATCGCACGAATGAATCCCGCGGCAACAAATACTCGAAGCTCTGCAATGAATTCTTATGGATGCCGACGATTTCATCGGATACGACAAATGTTTTCCGGTCTTTCACTTCCACATATTGCACTTTGGCAAAAGGCACAGGGACCCAGCCATCTTGGGATTTCACCGTAATGACCGATTTCCCTTCCGTATAAGCCGGATAAATTGCCATCACACATCCTTGCAACTCGCCATCCTGTTGAAACGGTACGGCCATCCCATGATACGGCACGCCGAATACATCTCGATTGATGAATTCGGACACCTTCTGCTTCTCCTTGATCGCTTTGTAGGCAATCGTCCCTTCCCGCACAGGGTCGCCTGGCCTGATTTTCAAATCAATCCGCTTGCTGGGCCGATAATAAATATACTCTTCCTTATGGGAAACGGCGATTGAAATTTCATCCGAGAACAATTCCCCAATGACGTCCAACAACCCATTTATACTAAGCATCTCCATCAGATGGATCCTCTCCCTACACAGATTCCACTTCATTATAGAAGATGGAAAGGCGCAGGTACAAACCTTACGACACGGTTTCGTCCATCTGGGCGGCTGGTTCTGGGACGAATTTCAGCACAATGATTCCGATGATGAAGAGAATGACGAGACTGAATACGCCGTATGCAGAGCTTCCTGTCAATTGGGCGGTCATCGCAACAAGCAAGGGTCCCATGACCGAAGCGAATTTGCCGAAAATATTATAGAACCCGAAAAACTCATTGGATTTCTCTTTTGGCACAAGTTTGGCAAAATATGAACGACTCAGCGCCTGGATCCCCCCTTGGGATGTGGCGACCAACATCGCCAATATCCAGAAATCAAGTGTAGTTTTCATGAAGAACGCATAAAAACAAACAACCATATATACGAAAATCCCTACATAGAGCATCTTTTTTCCGGTGAATCTCTGCGCCAATTTTCCATAAAGTATCGCAAACGGGGCAGCCACCACTTGTGTGACGAATAAGATGATGAGTAGGCTCGTTGCACCGATTCCCAAATCTGTCCCGTACGCTGTCGACATGGAAATGATCGTTCCGACGCCATCGATGTAGAAAAAGTAAGCGAGCAAGAATAAAAAGACAGCACGATAATTGCGGATTTCTTTAAACGTATTCCCGAGCCGGCGGAAACTGCCAGCCAATAAACGCGGTTCCCGCTCGATGGCATGGATTTGATGTACATGCCTCATCATTGGAATGGTGAACACGAACCACCATATCGCAGTGATGACGAAAGCGATCCGACTCGCAGCCGATGTGGAGAGCGGGATAGTTCCGGCCCCTGCCAGAATGATGATGGCGATGCTGATGATAAACGGAATTGTGCTCCCGATATAACCGAGACCGAAACCGCGGGAAGAGATCATATTCATCCGCTTTTCAGGCGTCACATCAACGAGGAACGCATCGTAGAAAATATTCGCCCCATGAAAACTGACGGCGGTCAACGTGTAGATGATCAACAGGGGCAGCCATTTATCCGTCGGTACGAAGGCAAGCGAAGCCGTCGCCACCGTGCCCGTCGCGAAAAAGAAGAGGAAAAACTTCTTCTTCATTCCCTGGTAATCGGCAATCGTGCCCAAAATCGGCCCGATCATCGCCAAGATGAACGTCGCAATGGCGACCGTATATCCAAGATACGCCGTCGAATCGGCCGGGCCCACCCCGGCATTCGTTGCAACCGACTTGTAATACAGCGGAAACACCGCTGTCGTAATGATGACGGAATACGCCGAGTTCGCCCAGTCATACATCATCCAACTATTTTCTTCCTTGCTATATTTCCTCAACCTCTCACCCCTTCTCCACTTCCTACGTCTAGTTTACAATACTAGATGTTTGAAAATAATAGGAAAATGAGATTAGGTGGGGGCGTTTGGCGAGGAATTATGGGCGCGGGACTCGGGGTTATGAGCGAGAGAACCAGACTTATCAGCGCTTTCCGCAAGTTATCAGCACTTCCCGTGACTTATCAGCACTTCCCACAACTTATCAGCATTCCCATCACATTATTAGCACTCTCCCGCCCTCCAAGGAACGTTAAACACAACGCAAAAACCGTACCCCAGCCCAGGATACGGTTCAATCACTCACAATGCTTCGAAAATGGCGGCGATGCCTTGTCCGCCGCCGATGCAGACTGCGGCAGCGCCATACTTTTTATTTCTGCGACGCAATTCATTGATCAAAGTTAAGGAGATCCGTGTTCCGCTTGCGGCTAGCGGGTGGCCGATGGCGACAGCACCGCCGTTGACATTGCCGATGTCCAAGTCAAAGCCCAATTCCTTCTGGCAAGCCAAGTATTGAGCAGAGAAGGCTTCATTTATTTCAATCAAATCCATGTCCTCGATTGTCAGATCCGCTTTTTTCAGTGCGCCTTGGATGGCCGGGACCGGGCCGATGCCCATGTACTTCGGCTCCACGCCGACGACATCCCACGAAACGAGGCGGGCGATTGGCTTTAACCCGTGCGCGTCCGCATATTCCCTCGATGCAATGACGAGCGCTGCCGCTCCATCCACCATTCCGCTGGCATTTCCCGGGGTGACGACACCGGCTTCGACGAACCGGGCAGGCAGTTTGGCTAGTTGCTCCATGCTCGTTTCACGGATATGATCATCCTCCGTCACGTCTACCATGCCTTTTCGCGTCTTCACCGCAACTGGCACAATCTCCTCTGCCAAATACCCTTTTTCCCGCGCGGCATAGGCACGTTGTTGGCTGGACAGCGCATGCCGATCTACTTCTTCTCGCGGGATTTTATACTTGGCTGCCAAATTTTCAGCCGTTTCCGCCATCGTGCAATCTGCGTACGTGTCGTACAATCCATCCCACAGCCAGTCTTCCATTTGAGCGCCGCCGAGCGAATGGCCTGAACGCGCACTTTTCAGCACATGCGGAGTGTTCGTCATGCTTTCCGCCCCGCCGACCAATACGACTTCCGCTTCGCCGGTCAAAATATAGCGGGCGCCTGTGAGAATCGCCTCGACTCCCGTCCCGCAAATGCGGTTTACGGTCAGTGCCGGGGTTTCCTGCTTCGCTCCCGCTTTCAATCCGACATGGCGGGCGAAATAGTGCGCGTCTTTGGAAGATTGCTGCGCATTTCCGAACACGACTTGGTCGATGTCCTCCACAGAGATACCCGACTTTTCAATAGCCCCTTTTGCCGCGGTGGCGCCAAGGTCGGTCGCCGAAATATCCTTAAATGCTCCGATGAATTTTACAAATGGTGTCCTCGCTCCTTGCAGGACAACTATTTCTCTCATGTTTCCACCCCTATTCTATCAGTTACGCCTCAGCGTAATAGCGTCCAGATTATGATCAAGCTTCCCTTTCACTGACATCCGCCGAAGACATAACTTGAATCTACAAATCGTATTTAGCTGATTCAAGTTACACTACATACTTTTCCGCCGAGATGACCCGATCTGCCACGCGCCGTTTCGTTTCCACGATATGGATCGGGCTGCTCGTGATGAGACGGGAGACGATATTGGAGAAAACCTCCCCATCTTTGAAGAAATTCATTATGTTCAATGTAGCGGTTCCGATTTCCTGCGCCTTTTCGTGAATGAAAACTCTTGCGCAATCTAGTTTTTGTCCGCTTTTCAATTCACCTTTTGCATGAATCGCTTTTTCCGTACGCAAGATGATGCTTTCCGCTACATAAATGGCAATCGCTAGATCTGCGAGAAATGCAGCAATTTCCTGCTCTTCATTTAACTGTTCCAGACCGGCGGCTTTTACGGCTTTCCCCATTTCATGGAAGAGCTTCCGGAATAGTTTCAGCTTTTGTCTTTCAGCAGCCAGGATGCCGTCTGACCCGAATTCCGTTTCCTCTGTATTCTCGTATTCATTGAATAGAGTGGAAGCAATCAGAATCCGATTGATTTCATTGGTTCCTTCGAAGATTCGATTGATGCGGGAATCCCGATAAAGGGTTTCCACTTCGTACTCGGCCATATAGCCGTAGCCGCCGTGGATTTGGACCGCTTCGTCCACTACAAAGTCGAGCACTTCCGTAGAAAACACTTTGTTGATGGAACAGAGGACAGCGAACGGTGCAATCGTTTTGGCGTAGGTGCCGTCCGATTCTTTGCGCTGCTCGAACGCTTGATTCATAGCGCCCGCGGTACGGTATAGCTGGCTTTCGTTCGCATAGGAGAGAATGGCCATGTCGGCGATTTTGTTTTTCAATAAATTGAACTGAGTTAACGGACGGTTGAATTGCTTCCGTTCGTTTCCGTACGTCACGGCCAATTCCAGAGCTCGCTTCGCCGTTCCGAGCGACGTCAAGGCGATCTTGTGGCGGCCCATGTTCAAAACATTGAATGCGATAATATGGCCGCGGCCAATTTCACCGATGACGTTCCCGACTGGGACTTTGACATCCTCCAATATTAGCGAACGGGTGGAAGAACCTTTCAAGCCCATCTTGTCTTCTTCCGCGCCAGTGGACACACCTTCGTAATCCGATTCAACGATAAAGGCCGTAATCTTCTCGGCATCCACTTTGGCGTAAACAATAAATATGGAAGCGAACGCCGAATTAGTAATCCATTGCTTTTCCCCGTTCAAAATATAATGCGTTCCGTCTTCGGATAATTTGGCGGTAGTCCGCAAGCTCATCGCATCCGTTCCGGAAGAAGGTTCGGTCAGTGCATAGGCCGCGATCTTCTCGCCCGAGAGCAGGCTTGGCAAGTATTTCTCCTTCTGTTCTTCATTGCCGAAATAGGCGATTGGCAATGCCCCTATGCCGGTCTGGCCGCCGAATGTGATAGAGAACGAGCGTCCAAGAGCAATGTCTTCATTGATAATGGCCGCTGTGATTTTCCCGAGGCCCAGACCCCCGTCTTGTTCCTCGATATCCGCCATGAGCAAGCCGACATCCCCTGCTTTCTTCACCGCTTTCTTCGTCTCTTCAAACTGCTGTCGTTCGATTTGAGGAAGGGCAGGGAGCAGGTCGTTTTCTAAGTATTTCTTCAGCGCATCCCTCATCATGAGATGCTCATCCGTAAAGTCTTCCGGTGTGAAGATGGTATCGACATTTTCATCCGTTTTCATGAAATCATTAATATGCTTCAGGACAGTGGTCATTTGGACTCCACCCCTTCCAGATGGACTGCCAGTTTCTCGCGGACGTCTTCGGGAATCGGGACGGCCTTCGGGGTTTCCCCTTCGAAAGACGTCCAGGCGCGCAGCGTATAGCCTTCCGCGATGAACGTCTCTCCTCTATAAAATCGGTGCGACAGCTTGAAAATCCGATTTTGCAATTCTGCCACTTCCGTCTTCACCACTACGTCGTCATTGAAACGGAGCGGTGTATTGAATTTGCATTTCGATTCAAGCAATGGGATGGCCACTTGTTCGGTTTCCATTAATTCCAACGTCGGATAACCGATCTCTTCGAAAAATTCATGGGAGGCTTCGTCCATCCAACGATAGAAATTAGGAAAGAATACAATCGTCGCGGGATCGGTGTCGCCCCATCTCACTTTAAATCTATAATCAATCGCCATTTTCGTTCCTCCTCTTATACGCGAACGCTTCCTTCATTTACAATCTGTTCTTTCACTCGCATCTTCTGGATTTTCCCACTTGGCGTCAGTGGAAACTCGTCTGTAAACCGGACATGGTTCGGCAACTTATAGGTTGCAATCTTACTTTTCAAATGGTCCAGGATCTCCTGCTCGGTACAGCTTTCATTCGGCAATAACTTAATGACCGCGCATACCACTTCCCCGAGCACTTTATCCGGTAATCCGATTACGATGGCGGTACCGACTGCGGGATGCTGCATGATGAGGTTTTCAATTTCCTGCGGATAAATATTGAACCCTCCGCGGATGATCAATTCTTTTTGGCGTCCCACGAAAGTGAGATACCCTTCCTCATCCACCTTACCTAAGTCGCCCGAATAGTACCAGCCTTCGTGGTCCACCGCCTTAGCCGTCTGTTCCGGCATATTGTAATATCCTTTCATCTTCGTCACGCCGCGGATTGCAATTTCGCCGACTTCGCCCGCCGGGATTTCTACACGGTTGGCATCGACAATTTTAATTTCTACACCTTTAATCGGACGGCCTAGCGTATTGAGGATCTTTTCTTCCGGATCATCCAAGGCGCCCACTGTCGTTGTAGCCGTTTCCGACGTTCCAAATGCTTGGATCAGATTAATATTGAACTTTTTCCGGATCTCTTTCACTTTATCCGGTGAAATCGGGGAAGCCGCCACAACGCCAGCCCGTAGCGAAGATAGATCATATTTATCAAAATCCTCGTATTCCAACTCCTTCAAATACATCGTCGGCACCGCTTGCTTGATGGTTCCTTTTTCTTTCTCCGTCACTTCGAAGATCAATTTCGGATTATACTTTTCGATCAGCACCATGCGGGCCCCCGCTGCCGTAGCGGTGAATAAATTCATCGCAATGCCGAAGATATGGAATAAGGGGGCAGAAATGATAAAGACATCTTTCTCCGTGCATTGCAGTCCATCCGCCCCGACGTTCCCCGACATGACGCACGAACGATGTGTCAACATAACCCCTTTCGGATCTCCCGTCGTCCCGGATGTATAAAGGATCAGATAGACATCCTCCGCCGGGTCGATCGACACTTCTGGAACAGCCGGCACTTCTTCCTGAAGCCAATCCTCTAGACAATCAATGCGTTCGTCCGAGAATTTCACCCCCACGATGGTCGGAACTATCTGATACGCCTCTTCATACGACATATTGTCCGCAAACTTATCTGTAATAAAAAGAATCTTCGGGGTGGAGTTTCTTAAAATATATGTAATTTCATGTGAGCGGTAACCTGGGTTGAAAGGGACCGTAATGGCACCGACCTTTCCGGCAGCGAACAGCAAGACGGCCGTTTCGTACCAGTTCGGCAAAGATACCGCGATGCGATCTCCTTTTTCTATCCCTTTCGCCGCCAATAGATCCGCATACCGATCGACATCTTGCTTCAGTTCCTTATACGTCTTGCGGGGAGTATTAAAATCATAGATCGCTTCGACATCAGACATTTCGTTGCTTACGTATTCGAGTAACCCATAAACACTCACATCATCTCGTTTTTTCAACAGTTCCAGCCCCTTTCTTCAGATCTATTGTCTAGGATAGTCGCGGCAGGCGACTGAATCCTGAGACAGTCACCCGCCGGCAAAGTATGGTGTGAAATTATCGACCTGCGTAGACCGGCTCACGCTTTTCAACGAATGCGGTCAAGCCTTCCTTCCGATCCTCGGTCGAAAAAGCGTTTCCGAAGCAAGCCGCTTCCACGATCAACCCCGAGTCGATATCCGTGTTACTGCCCGTGTTCACTGCCAACTTCGCCATTTGCAGCGCAATCGGCGGTTTCGAGGCGAGTTTGGCAGCCCATGCTTGCGCCGTTGGCAGAAGTTCCTCTTGCGGAACGATTTTATTGACAAGATTCAATTGGTTGGCCCGTTCTGCGCTGATCATTTCGCCAAAGAACAACATTTCTTTGGCGACGCCCATGCCGGTGATTTTTTGAAGGCGTTGCGTACCGCCGCCGCCCGGGATGATGCCAAGACCCACTTCTGGAAATGCGAATTTTGCCCGCTCCGTTGAAATGCGGAGATCGCAGGTGAGTGCCAGCTCAAGGCCGCCGCCTAGCGCCAATCCATTGATGGCCGCGATAATCGGTTTGGTCGATTGCTCTATCTTATTGAAGACACTCCGGGAAACTTTGTTCATTTGATTAATCCCCGCCAGGTCCAAGGATGCCATTTCCATAATATCGGCTCCCGCGACGAACGCTTTTTCCCCGCTGCCCGTCAATACGATGGCCCGTACTTCGTCGTTCTGATCTAATTGGTCAATTAAATTCCCAAGCTCTTTGAAAACCGCACTGTTTAGCGGGTTGACCGGCGGCCGATTGATCGTGACCGTTGCTACGTAATCTTTGATATCTACCAATAAGTGTTCAAATGTCATCTTTCTGCACTCCTTTATCATTCGTAGTCGTAGAATCCGGCACCCGCTTTTTTACCAACGCGGCCAGCCCGCATCATTTGTTTCATTAACAACGGTGGAGCGAAACGGGTATCGTCAAATTCCTTCTGGAAATATTCCATGACGAAATAACCGATATCCACCCCCGCATAATCTTGAAGTTCGAAAGGCCCCATCGGATAGTTCAAACCAAATTTTACGGCTTTGTCGATGTCTTCAGCAGAGGCCACTCCTTCTTCCAACAGACGGATAGCTTCGATGAAGTGCGGAATCATGACCCGATTGACGATGAACCCAGGTGTGTCTTTATTGACGACAACATGTTCTTTTTTCAATTGTTCTGCAACCGCTTTCAATTGCTCGACCGTTTCATTACTTGTGTTGTAGCCTCGCACAATCTCAACTAATTTCATCAATTGTGCCGGATTGAAGAAATGAAGGCCGGCCACACGGTCAGGTCGCTTCGTCACCGCAGCAATCTCCGTGATGGACATGGAGGAGGTATTCGTTGCCAAAATGACCTCATCCCGCGTAATTTCATCGAGTTGCTGGAAGACTTCTTTTTTCAAGTCCATATTTTCAATGATGGCTTCGATGACGAGGTCGGCATCCTTAAAATCTTCCATATTTATAGTAGTCCGAATTCTGCCAAGCGTCGCTTCTTTTTCGTCTTCCGTCATTTTGCCGCGCTCCACACTCTTCTGCATGAAACCGGCAATCCGTTTCATTCCGTTATCCAGAAAGCAGTCCTCGATATCCCGCAAAATCACGTTAAACCCATTTAGCGCTGCCAAGTTGGCAATGCCGCTTCCCATGGAACCCGCTCCCACTACTCCAATTGTTTGAATCGTCATGATATACACCTCAATTTTCTAATTTGTATATTCATTATAAAATTCAATCAATTCGAATAGTACCTACAAAGTGTAGGAATAGAATCTGGCTTTCCCGTCATTTTCAATGAAAAAGACAGGCACTCCGCTATGGCATCATATTGTGGAGGCCTGTCTACTATTCCTAAAGCGCCTGTCGCTTCATATCATATAATTTATACGCCATCATCAAATTAAAGCGAACTTCGGAGTCGTTCAAGTCAACACCGAGGAGTTCCTCCACCTTTTCCAGACGATAAATAAGCGAACTGCGGTGGATAAATAGTTCCTCGGAGGTGCTTTTGGCGTTCCCATTGTTTTGCAAATACACGCGCAGTGTATTCAACAGATCGATGTTCTTGCTTTCTGAATAGTCGAGGAGAATGCCAAGCTGGCTGTCCATGAAGATATCGACAACCGGATGATCAAGATGGTAAAGGATTGTGTAGGATCCCAACTCCTCGAACAATGAATAGCCGATGGACAAGAAGCGGTTTTGGACGACATTCAACACTTGGAGAGACTGTTCGTAGCTGATGTAGTATTGGTCGAGTTCAGCTACTTTGCTTCCGACGCCAAGATGAACTCTGCAGTTGGTCGGACTCTTGGCAGCCGCTTCTTCCACATGATTATAGAAGGTTCTCCAAGACCGTTTCCGATTGTCCTCTTCTGCCACCGGGACGATGAATAGATAATTCTCATGGAATGTGGCGGTCAGGATGCCCCGGTATCTAGCCGTGATCCGATCCATGATATATTCCCACGCCAACGTCTTTTTCGCTTTTTGTTCCAGCAAGTTCGAGCCTTCCAATTCATCCTCGTCCAATGTAATTGATAAGGTCGCTACACGATGTGGCTGATACATATCCCATTGGAACAGATTCGCGTATTGCAGGATGCTCTTTTCATCTTCGATCGTTTCCACTAATAATTTTCCCATGAACGTATCCTTCGCCTGTTCATTCGCATCCAATACAAGTTTTTGTTTAATGAATTGGATGGAGCAAATATTCCGGGCCAATTCAATGGTCAATTGGTCGAATTCATCCAGCTCCTGCGCTTTCATTTGAATCGCTAAATATCCCAACAGCGAATTGACGCCATTGATCGGCCAAATGGAGAAATGCTCGCCGCCTGGCAGAGTCACATGGAATCCTTCCACAGTGCTACGCCTGCTTTCCGCTGCATTTATAAATTGTTCCAAAACTTCTTCAGCGGACCCTTCCATTCTATAGAACAAGGGTCGGAAAAACCGGTCTAATAGAATGACAGAGTCCTCGTACAACTGGACCAGCATATCCGCCACACCTTGGAATCCATCATTGACAACGGTTTCCTTAACGAGCGCCTGTTGGTAATCCAGAAGGACCTGTAATCGCTCCCGGTGATTTTTTTCCGTTTGATACAATTGTGCGTTTTTCAGCAAGATGGCGATATGATCGCTTAAGAGCTTCAACGATTGCACATCATCGTCCGCAAACAGCAAATCCCCTTTTTTACGCTCGACGTGCAACACCCCAATTGTTTTCAAATCGACTACGATTGGAATGGTCAGCTGCGTTCCGCCGACTTGCTCCAGAAACGGGAAATATTCATTCAAAAAGTTTTTATCTCGGATGGAGATTCTTTCGGTATGGGCAAAACAGCCAAACACCGGATACTGTAGCTCGAAACACCCTTCGCTGTCATTGTATAAATAAATGCAAGCCGAGGCGGCATCTGTACCCTTTGCTGCACGAAGCGTGAATTCTCGGATATTGTCTTCCAGAGATTTATTGATGGACAAATTTTTACTGATCCATTCGATCCCTTCCACTTTCTTCAACTGGTGGTCCTTGGCCCTGGCCACCCCGATTGCGACGGCCACATCCTTCCCAAATTCATCGAAGATCGTGTCCATTTCGAGCAATGGGATGTATGTAAAAAACCCGATGATACAAAACCCGTATTTATTCGAGCCATCGATCAAGGGAACTGTGAACCATGTTTTCACATCCGAGCCATTCAGCACTTTCGTCAAAGCACAAGTTTCCGGCCCTTCCGTTTCCTTATCCTTCGTACTATAGGAAAGCAGCCGGGACGAACAAGCCTCGATCGGAAGCGGAAATGCCGTGCGGATGTTTCCCACTTCTCCTGCCCACGCCTTCGGAATGAATTCATCCGACTCGGCCAGGATGACTCCGACAAAATCGCAATAAAGCTCCGTTTTGAATGAATCGAGCAAGAACTGGATCGCTTCCTCTTCCGTATCGATCTTGATCAGTTGCCGTGAAGTGGTCCGTAAATGATGTTCCAGTCGCTGTATGACCTTATTCCTGACAATTCCAGACATGAAATAGTCACCACTCTCCGTTTATTCTCACTATTCAGTGTACCATGTATTGGATATGCGACGGAGCTTTCTCTGTATTCAGAGGTGTTTATCTTAAGCCGAATCCGTCCCCATATACAAAAGCGAGATACTACTGCTGAAAGATAAAAAAACTATTCCCGATTATTTGCGTCGGGAATAGTACTCAGTAGTCAAGATAGGAAATCGATTATCCTTTGTTATTAACTTTGGTCTTATAGTTTTTGTAGCCATGGAACTGATCGATAAATGTAAAGTCTTGGGATGTGCGATTTTCTAAAATGGTATTGCGGAGCAAAATCGTTTCCGGTCTTTCTGCATGGATGATTTCTCCCCACATCCGTGCATTATTTTGAACGAACGCAGTTCTCGGAATACGCTCTTCTTGGTATTTCTTGAATGCTTCTTCCACAGTGCTGTTTTCTTCAATCATATCAGCGAGGTACGCGGCATCTTCCAATGCTTGACAACCGCCTTGTGCCAAATATTGAAGCATGGAGTGTGCTGCATCGCCCAATAATGTCACGCGGCCTTCTGTCCAGTTGGAAATTGGAACCCGATCATACATCGGCCATCTTTTTTGACGTTGAATGAAGGAAATAGCGGTTTGCACTAGATCGCAAGTTCCAGCAAACACTTCGTCCATTTCTTCCGGCGTGCCCCAGTCGTCCGTTTTCTCAATCTCTTTGCGGTATTGGTTACTTTTGAACACGACCACTTGGTTGTACAGCTCGCCGCGACGAACTGGATATTGAACAAGATGAAGGTTCGGCCCGATCCACATATACACATCATCCAGATTGCCGATATTCGTCACTTCTTCCATCGGGATTGCTCCACGGTATGCGACATATTCCGAGCAGACCGGCTCGTCATCACTGAAAAGTGGGCGCACTTTGGACCAGATGCCGTCTGCACCGACGACTGCCATTCCAGTATGGACATTTCCGTTTGCCGCCGTGACCGTCACTTGGTCGCCGTCCTGTTCCGTTTTGACGATCGAGTGGTCTGTATGCAATTCAATGTACGAGTTTTCCAAGCAAGCTTCATAGAGTGCTTTGTGTAGATCCGAACGGTGCAAGACAATATACGGAGCCCCGTAGCGCTCTTTGTACACATCGCCTAAATCCAATGCAGATAGCTCTTCTCCTGTGAAAGCGTCCATCAGAACAAGCCTTTTCGGGAATACTGCGATATCGTTGATCCGGTCCATTACACCAAGGCGTTGGAGTACATTTGTGGCGTTCGCCGCGAGTTGGATTCCCGCCCCGATTTCCAAAAACTCAGGGGCTTGCTCCAATACTTTTACGTATTGATTCGTTTGCGCGAGACCTAAGGCAGTGGCAAGACCGCCGATTCCTCCGCCGATTACGATGAACGGATTGTTTTTACTGTTTCCCATAGGATGACCTCCAAATTTAAAAATAAATTAATTTGATGAAAAGAGGAGACCCCTCGTGGCGGACCAGAGGGGGACCTCCCAAAATATACACGAGCGGCTTATCTGAATGCTGCTTTAAATTCGCCTGTGACTTCTTGGAATCCATTATTCGCTTCCATTTTCTCTTCTTGTTCTAGCTCAAAACGATCCATGATCGGCAAGTCGTTGACAGAGAAGAGATAGGAATCTTCAGAGGCAACATGCTCATACCAAGCCCAGTTCGGAACAACGAAATAGTCGCCTTTTTTCCAATCGAAGCGCATGCCGTTGATGACGGTGTAACCGGAACCTTTATGTGCATGATAGATTGTCGAATGCGTATGACGAAGCGCTTTTGTATGGAAATCTTTCGGCAGGAACTGCATACGGGAGCCCATTGTCGGGTTCGCCGATTTTCCTGTCGATGGGTTGATGTATTCAATTGCAAAGCCGTGATTCGGATCCGGGTCAAAATTCATCAAGCCCTTGATCGCGTCGACCGTGCGGCTCCATTTATAGTTCGCAAGCGGAGCAACGGTATATTTGTCGTCTCCGACCGGACGCATCATGCCGCCAGCATAGCGAAGCTCGGAGAAATTATCCGGAACATTCGGCTGTTGCAGGCCATCCGCGTAGGGCTCAAAGAATGTACCGCCTATAGAGTAGATTGTCGGGATATCCAACGCATCCATCCAGATCATCGGTTTGTCGCCGACATGACCGTGGCCATGCCACAAGGTTTTCGGTGTGATGAGGAAGTCTCCTTCCTGCATATATACCCGCTCTCCTTGAACGATCGTATACGCCCCTTCCCCTTCGGAAATGAAACGAAGGGCGCTTTGCGAGTGACGATGGGATGGTGCTTCCTCGCCAGGAAGAAGCAACTGGACGGCCGCGTAAAGCGTTTGTGTAGTTGACGCCCAACCCCAAGGCTGGCGATACGTCAAACCCGGATTTTGGAAATAGATCGCACGGCGTTCTCCCCCGCGTTCCGGTGTGAAAATCTCGGAAGCTTCCATTAACTTTTTATGCAAAAGCTCTGCGCTCCAAAGGTATGCTTCCGCATGTGGTTTCGGTGATTTATTCATGATTTCCGGAATCGCTTCCCAAAGCGGACCAAGATTGTATTGCTGGATATCTTTTGTAAAGTCTTTAACCGTATCACTCTTCATGAACTCTTTAACATCAACATTTTGTTCTGCCATCTTCCCCACATCCTTTTTATTTGATGATGAGTCTATTCGTGCCTTCTAAATATCGGATTTCCGCTCCAAATTTTGTTTGCGACGAAAGCGAAGCGACAGGAGCAGGCGGACGCTTTCCGCGGGCGTTGCCTCAGTCTCCTCGGTCGCTTCGCGCCCTCCGGGGTCTTCGGCTAACGCTTTTCCCGAAGGAGTCGCCGCTTTCAGCTACAATCCTAGGATTACTTTATGACTCATTCGCTGCAATCTGGGGCGAATGCTCAGCGCTCGGGCATGTCGCCGATCGATACAAACTTAGTTTCCTTCTTGCAAAGCTACCCGGTTTTCCAACACTCCGACTTTGTCGATTTCAATTCTCACCACGTCGCCATCTTTCAAGAAGGTTGGTGGATCCATTGCCACGCCTACTCCACCTGGTGTACCGGACAAAATAACATCTCCCGGCTCAAGCGTCATCAGGTTGGATAGGAAGGCAACAAGTTTCTGAACAGAGAACACGAGGTTCGCCGTATTCGTTTTTTGTCGGACTTCTCCGTTCACCGTCAAGACAACGTCCAAACCGGATGGATCTGTCAGTTCATCAGTTGTCACAAGCCAAGGTCCCATCGGTGCGCTGCCGTCAACCGATTTCCCTTGTAGCCACTCGAGTGTGCGGCGTTGAATATCGCGGTATGTGACATCGTTTGCGATTGTGTAACCCGCCACGTAATCAAGTGCATCTTCTTCGGATACGTTACGCGCTTGTTTCCCGATTACGAACGTGAACTCCGCTTCGTAATCCAATTGTTCAGAAATTGGATGGAACGGGATATCGTCTTCTGGCCCGATTACCGTATTGGCAAATTTCGCGAATACAACCGGGAATTCAGGAATTTCACGGCCCATCTCCAAGATATGTTCCCGATAGTTGTGACCTACGCAGATCATTTTGCTAGGAGCCGTCACAGGCGCTTCCACTTTGACCGCCGATTTTTCATAAATGAGTTGATGCTCAAAGCTGTCCGGATTCTCAAGAGCGTAACCAATCGCTTCTTGTGCCAAGCCCATGCTTTCTTTGCCGCCTTGTAAAAACGCTTCCATTTTTGCTGGAACGAAAGCTTCAGCAATTTCTTTATAACGGTATTTCTCTTGGCTTTTCAGTAAAGCTTGGTACGCATAATTCAAGTCCACCACTTTGTTTTCTTCCACAACTGCTCCGATACGTGAATGACCTGCTGTTGTAAATGTAATAAGTTTCATTGGAATCTCCTTTGCCTTGTCAGTAGTTTAGGGCCGTTTGCACCTAACTGTAAGTTGTCTCTCAAGTAAACGCATTCATTTTTCTCTTAAAACTTCTTTACAGCTGAGCCATTTTTTCGGCGCGCTGCATGATCAGTTCTCAAGATGGGGAATTCTCTAACAAAACAACCCCTTTCACTTTTTATACCTATTTGATAAGATGTTCACTATATATATAATATTATAATGTAAAGGGGAATGTCAATATTCTATCTTATTTAAATTTCCGTAAATTCTAAGGAGTGGTTTAAATTAAACTTTGTATTGCCCCATAGGATTACCTATACTTAGCAGTAGAAAAGAAAATATTTGGAGGAACGATATGGTAGAAATTATTAAAAACGGCTCCATGATTCAATCCCTGCAGATCGGGATTAAAATAGTGGACGTTATTAAAGAAAATGAATTGCCGATGAGCTTTTCAGATATACAGGAAAAAACGGAAATCACGAAAAGTAACTTATATAAATATATGAACACGCTCGTCCATCTTGAGCTTTTATTTCGCGATAAATCCACAGGTCTTTACCATCTTGGCAATAAACTGATTCAATACGGCACGGCCGCCATCCGGAATGAAGATACGATTGCCCTCATCACGCCTTATTTACAAACCATCAGCCAGCATTCCAAATGCTCGACCCTGTTTGCCGTCTGGAGCATCGATGGACCGATCGTGGCAAAAATCTGGAACTCCGATCAAGTGCTGAACATTGGTGCTCAAATCGGGACGCTTCTGCCGCAGCAATCATCATCCGGTAAAATCTTTAATACGTTTTTGGAAAGCCAAAAACAATTCAGACAGCAAGAAGGACAAGTGACGTCCACTCCCCTGAGCGAAGAAGAGAGACGTCAAATCCTTGCAGAGAAAATAGCGTTTGCTAGGGAACCCCTGATTACATCCGTTTCCTCTGTCTCGATCCCCATCCTCACTTTTAATGAGAAGCTCGTCGGTTCCATCACAGTCGTCGGTTTTTCCGATAACATCCCGGTCTCCTTCAACGAGCCACTGAGCCAATATTTAGTGGAACGGCAAAAAGAGATCTCCGGAATTTTCGGATACAAAGGGTAAGCGTTCCCAACACTATTTATATGGATGAAAAAAGCAGTATCAGGCAACTTCACGCCGATACTGCTTTTTCTTTTGTTTATTTTAAAACGGATGGCAGCCAGAGTACGAGATCCGGCCAATACGTAATGACTAGCAATGCGATAAAAGACGCAATGAGAAACGGCCAAATCGATTTGATGAGCGTTTCCAGTTTGACATCTCCAAGCGCAGAGGCAATGTAAAGCCCAGCGCCTACTGGCGGCGTCAACAAGCCGACTGTCAGGTTAATACAAATAATAACCCCGAAATGGATCGGATCAATTCCATAATTCGCGATAAGCGGTGTAAAAATTGGAACGAGAATGATCAATGCCGCCATGCCGTCCATGAACATACCGACAATGAGTAGGAATATATTGACGATCAACAAGAAAACGAGAGGGTTATCTGTTAAAGAAACCATCCATTCTGCAATTTGTTGTGGAATTCTTTCAAAAGACAGCATCCATCCAAACAAATTCGCCATGGCAATGAGCATTGTAATCGTCGCAGTCGTTACCGCCGTGTTAATAAAGATCGTTGGAATCTGCGAGATTTTCAATTCGCGATAAAAGAAGAAACCGACCAATAACGCAACGATACAGGCAAATGCTGCGGATTCTGTCGGAGTGAATACTCCACTTAAAATACCCGCAATAATAATAACCGGAACGGCCAATGCCGGAATGACATTAAGAAAGGCTTTGACCACTTCGGCAAATTTCGCTCTTTCTTGCGTCGGCCATTTTTCCTTTGTACCAACATAGCCGATTAATACAATAAACGAAACGGCAAGCACTACGCCCGGAAGAATCCCGGCGATGAACATATCGCCAATGGAAGCACCTGACGCCACCCCATAAATGATAAACATCATACTAGGCGGGATAATCGGTCCAAGAAGACCTGCCGCGGCAGTTGTCGCCGAGCTAAATTCCCGCGTATACCCATTCTTCTCCATGGAAGGAACCATCGTCCGGCTCATCATGGCAATTTGAGCGGTTGCCGAACCGATAATAGACGCGAGCAACATATTGGAAATAACATTGACATATGCAAGACCGCCTCGAAAATGCCCGACAAGCGTTTTCGAAAACTCGATCAAGCGTTTTGTAATGCCCCCCGAGTTCATCAATTCCCCAGCGAGCATGAACAGCGGGATGGCGAGCAAACCAAAGTTCTCTAAACCTGAATACAGTCGTTGGGGAGCAGTTGCCATTAACCCCATATTATTAGATGCGATAATGTAAACAATGGTCGTCAAACCTAATACAAAAGCAATCGGCACTTGCAGAAGGAGCAGGACAATAAAAGCCAACAGTGCAAATGTCATGATGCGGAACCTCCTTGCTTGCCGAAAAAGTTATCCAGAACGAGTTCCAGTGTATGAATCACCATGAACAAGAAACATACCGGTATACTCAAATAAGCGTAAATCATTGGCAAGCCAATTGAACTGGACTTTTGCACCCGAATGTTTGGCGAGGATAACCAACCGATAGACAAATAGAAGATATATGCGACAAACGCCAACAGTGCAAGCATGCCGATCCCTAAAAGGACAGTGCGAAGCTTCCCTTTCATTTTATCCATTAAAATTGAAACTGCTGCGGATTCTTTACGCTTAATACTCATACTGCCGCCGATAAAAGAAAGCCAGACTAGTGAAAAAATGGCGATCTCATCTGACCAAGTCAGCGGCGAGCTCAGGACATAGCGATAAAGGACACCAGCTGCTAATGAAAACAGCATGGTGCCACATAGGATGATCGCAGCGAATTTTTCAATGGAATACACCCAATTGCTCAGGCGGTGTAAAGCTTTCATAGAAATTCCCCCGATTTTATTTTGCCGCGGCCTCCAGGAATGATTTAATCACATCGGATTTCGCAGAGTATTCGTCGCGAACTTCCTGTGAAATAGCATCAAATGCAGAGGAGTCAGTCAATTCAACAACGTTGACGCCGCTGTCTTTCAATGTTTGCAAGTTGCTCTCTTCACGCGCGATCGACTCTTGAATTCCCCAGTCTACTGCTTTTTGCATTGCTTCTTTTACAATCTCTTGATCTTCGGCAGAGAGTTTATCGTAAGAAGGTTGTCCCATAACGATAACCGCCGGGAATGTCATATGGTTTGTAAGTGTCAGGTTTTCAGCATTTTCATAGTACTTTTCAGTAACCAGTGCGTCCAAGTCAATGTCGATTCCATCGATTACGCCAGTCTGAAGGGATGTATACACTTCAGGAAGTGGCATCGCAGTAGGACCGGCACCTGTTTTTTCCCAGAAAGACTGCATGGACGGGCTGCCGATAATACGAATTTTCTTACCTGCCAAATCAGCCGGAGATTCTACAGTACCGCTTTTTAAAAGTACGTGACGGTTACCAGCAAAGATGAAGTCCATTCCGACTAGGCTTTGTGAACTTAATTCTTCCAACATTTGTTTTGCAGCATCCGAGCTGCGAAGTTCATTTGCTTCTTCCAAGTTATTGAAAACAAATGGCATGAACCAAGCATTCAGGGAATCTTGACGGGTACTCATGTACGCATTTGTCAAGAAGCCGAAATCCAATGAACCCGTTTCAAGTTGTTGTACCATGTCTTTCTCTTGGCCTAGTTGGGAAGCAGGATAAATTTCGACATCCATCCGACCGTCTGAAAGTGCTTTCAGTTCTTCACCAAATTTTTCAGCAGTTTTATGCCAAATATGAGACTCTTGAGTAACGTGAGAAATTTTAAAAGTATACTTTTCACCCGCCGCAGCTCCTTCTGTGTCGCCGCCTTTATCTGATGAAGCAGTATCACCGCCATTGCCGCATGCGGCTAACATGGCTGCCAACGCCAAAACCGAAACGAATGCAACCGATTTCATTTTTTTGAAGAATGACATTGTTCTTCCCCCTCTTTTTTTAATAAAATGTCTTGTGATTTTTGATAATATTTATAAATCCTATCATAGACCACAAAGCAAGCCCGTATTTTTGTACAAATAGTGGACTTGCTTCACTTATAATATAATTCATTCAATTGCGAAGTCAACCTATTTTTTAATTTTTACAATGCTTACTAGATGAAAAACAAAACAACCGTTAAGCAAATGTAGTAGTTGCACAATCCGGAAGTTTATAATTTGCTATGCAATGAACAAAAGCGCAGGGCGCTTGCTCAGAGGCGACAGGCATAAGACGAAGATGCGGCGTGGCGCTTTTTGCCACAGAGCAGCTTTGACTTATGACCCCGAGCCTCTAGCGCCCGGAGCTGGACGTAAACAAACCTAATTTTGAAGGTTATCCACATGCCCGAATTTTATAATTTCCTAAGTAACAAAAAAGACGCCATTTGGAAATTTCCTAATGACGCCCCTCAATAACTCATATTGATTTCTGAATAGATTGTTTCAGCGAAACGACCCGCGTTTGCCCGATGCAGACGATGAGGAGACAGCTGATGCCTAGTAAAATTGCATCTAAAAAAAGCGGTGCGCCCCACCCTCCTGTACTATCCCGGAGAACACCCGAAATGACGGGGGATAGCAAAGCGCCGATTTCTGCAATCAGATTCCACATACCAAACGCTGAACCTCTCTGTTTTTCCGTAGCCAATTCAGTCACCATGGCATGTTGAACCGCTTGTACTGCGAAAAATAACAAACCGGAGACAAAAAGGATGGTCGACATGATAACTGGATTGTTCTTGCCGCTGACCATGTAAAAGGCAAATACGAAAACGGAAATGGTCAACCCGACACTTAACCAAACAAGAACGTTCTTGCGCCCATTTTCCTTATGGGCTACTCGGTCTGAAATCGCTCCACCCAATGGAAAACCGATCAGACCAGCAACCGCATTAAAAGATGCGATGAGCGCCGCAGCCAAGAACCCGCTGCCGCCAAATTCTTGGACAATTGCAACGGACCAAAATCCGTAAAACCATAAATGCCAGAGAATCGGGATGGCAGACAAATACAAGAGAACTAGATTGCGATTTCGCAATACGGGTGCAACTTCTTTTTTCGTTTTGTAAATATAAGCGATAAATAAAAAGGCGAACAGAGTAAAAATGATGGCAATATTTACTTCGCCCAGCTTGAAGAAGTCTGCTATATAATACACGCCCAATATAATAGCGAGAAAGACGAAAGAATAGCGGCCAATATTGAGCAAAGCCATCTTCACATCGGATGGTTCCCGTTCTTCCGTTTTGATCAAATACTTCTTTAGGACAAAGCCGATGAGGATCGTCAACGCACCTAAAATGAAGAAAGGTGCTTTCCACGCATCATTACCGAGAAAGCCGCGCGACATTTCAATCATATAAGGCGTGACCAACAGACCCGCCGTCAAGCCGACCGACAGACCGCTGATGACGACCCCCATGCCCAACCCCATCTTTTTAGGCGGTGTCACTTGTGCAATGAATGAACGGTCATTGGAATAAAGGACACCTTCCCCAAGTCCCGTCAAAATCCGAAGGGCAATGAACAGAAAGAGCCCGTTGAACAGTCCGGTAAGCAACGTCGTAACCCCTGCCCAGAAAATACTAATCAAAATCATATTCCGGTAACCGAATTTGTCGCCGAAATACCCACCCGGAAATTGAGTCAGCATATAGCCGACAAAAAAGAGACTTCCTAACAATCCCCCAAGTGCGTACGGATTGTCAACGGATGCAAGAAAGGCGACATCATTTTCAATCATCCATGTGACAATCGGCCCCGTAATCGTCCGGTCAAAATAGGAAATAAACCAACCGACAAATAATAATCCCCAAACGCGGTAATACGGTTTCCCAGTTGTAGTCATCGTTTTCCTCCCCTAAATTGAAAATGGATAGTCTCCTTGCAATCGTTTACATTTCAGTACTACTTATTATCTATCCACTCGCTCGTCTAGCACCCGTTTTGATTTCATTGTAAAGCGTGGAAGCGAACCGGACGCCACATTTTCAACAGCAATCCGTAACCCGACGCGATCTCGTAAAAGTGCAGCCAATTCCGCAATTATATTGGAATCCGATTCGATTTGAACTTTAATCTGGTCCATTCCGTTCTCGGTGTAGTAGACAATCCGGAACTCCTTCACTTCAGCGAACTCCCGGACAATCGCCTCAATGGAGGAAGGATAGATATTGATGCCCCGGATGACGACCATGTCATCGGCGCGTCCCAGTACGCCTCCCGGGAAAAACTTGAATGGATTGCCGCATGCACAAACTTCCTCGGAATTCAACACGACATCCGCTGTCCGATACCGAATGAGCGGGTAACCATAGCGCCCCAAGTTGGTCAACACGAGCTCCCCTTTTTCTCCGACAGCAACCGGTTCCAACGTTTCTGGATCCAACACTTCGGCGATGAATTCGGCTTCATTGACATGAATTCCGTTTTGCTCGGAGCAAGAGTACCCATATGCCCCCATCTCGGTCATGCCTACGTGGTCGAACAGTTTCGCTCCCCAAAGCGTCTCGATCCGCTTCCGGGTGGAAGGTACGGAACCGCCCGGCTCACCCGCTGTTATAATTTTGGTGATCGTACTATTCTGTAGATCCACTTCCAGTTCTTCCGCCACTTCCGCCAGATGCAAAGCGTAACTTGGCGTACAGAGGAGAACCGTTGCTTCATTTTCCATCATGCAATATAGACGTTCTTTCGTGGATTGGCTCCCTCCCGTGATGACGAGGGACTGGTTTCTCTTCGCCGCTTCGAACGCAGCCCAAAACCCGATGAACGGGCCGAATGAAAATGCGAGAAACACGCGATCCGCCTTCGTAACACCACTGGAACGGTACACCTCCAACCAACAATCCTCCCACCACGACCAACTTTCAGCCGTATCCAATACCTTCAGCGGAGAACCCGATGTTCCCGAGGTTTGGTGATAACGGATATAGTCCTCAACAGGATAAGAATGGTTACTGCCATACATACCATTATTCTTTTGATCCTCCACCAACTCTTGCTTCAGCGTTAGAGGAAGGCCCTGTAGCTGTTCTAATGAAGAAAGCGGCAATTGCACCTGTTCCAGTTTTTTTTGATAAAACGCATTTTGCCCTTTAGTAAACGCAAGCAAGTCATTTAATCGAGCAAGTTGGTCCTGATGTAATTTGTTTGGAGAAGAACTTTGCGTAATCATATGATCCCATCCTTTTTGTGTTTTGTTACAGACTACACTCTGCTGGCACCGGACTCGGCAGCAGCCATTTTATCTTTGACCATTCCAGGGATGGAAACTGCTTTCGGCTTCTTTCCTGCAAACGAAGCCCATGCGCGAATCTCGCTTCCCTCCGCCACCAACTCGTCTTCTTTGTAAAAGCGATGCTGAAATTGGAAGACTTTATCCCGCATTTCTACGACCGTTGTACGAATAGTAAAAGAATCTTCAAATACTAGCGGCCGGAAAAACTTACAGTTTGTTTCGAGTAAGGGCAATCCGATTTGTTCTTCTGTCATCAAAATGGAAGTCGCAAACCCGATCGACTTGAAAAAATGATGCGTCGCCTGATCCATCCATTTGTAAAAGTTCGGATAGAAAACAATCCCCGCTGCATCCGTGTCCCCCCACTGCACGCTCCATTCATACGTAATTCCTGACATTTTCCACACTCCTTAGAAGTTCACAATTTGGTCTTATTTGCGTGTGTATTGACAATCTTAGTATGATGGTTTTAGCATTTATACCTTTTTGTTCTTCTATATGGAACAAAACATAACTTTTTTATTTTTATTCTGATAATTCGTTCTTAACTGACTAAAAAAGGAGGATTTTCATGAAAACCGGACAAGGTCTTCAACGAAGTTCATCTATTGAAAATTCGATGTGTATTTTAAAAGCCTTTTCCATGGATCAACCCGAACTGCGGGTGGTCGATGTCGCGGAACAATTAGACATCGCAAAAAGTACGGCGCATCGTTTGCTATCGACATTGGCGAGTGAAGGGTTCGTCTACAAAGATCCGCAATCCAACCATTACAGCCTCGGCGTTTCAGTCTTGGCCTTGACGAATATTGTGAATTCCCAATTGCCCATCGTGGAAGAAGCCACCCCCATCCTGAATGCGTTAACAGAAAAAACGGGGGAAAGTTCCCATATGGCGATACGGGAAGGACAAGAGGTCATTTATTTACAAAAGATCGATAATGAATATTCCGTTCATGTGACGACTCATATCGGTCGCCGGAATCCTGTTCACTGCACGAGCACCGGGCAAGCGATCCTAGCTTTTGAATCAGACGAAGTGGTAGATGAAATACTATCTCGCCCTTTACCAAAATTTACGGAACATACCATTACCGATCCCCAGCAATTACGGGATAGATTAAGAGAAATCAAGCGCTTAGGTTACGTCATCGATATCCAAGGTTTCGAGAAAAAGGTCATTTCCATCGGCGCGCCGATTTTCAATAGCAAAGATGAAGTCATGGCTTCCGTGAACATCACAGGTCCAGTGATCCGGTTGAAAGAAAAGGAAGCGCAGCGGAAGTGCGTGGAAGAAGTGGTGGCAGCCGCAAGACGGATATCCAATCTCGTCAAACTGCGGAAAAGACTGTTCGAGGAGGGGAAAGCGTGATGACACAGACACCATCCGATAAATATTTGATTACATCCGTGAAAAATGCCATGCGCATGCTGCGATTATTCAATAGAAGACAAACCGAGATCGGGCTGACGAGCATTGCCGAACAAATCGGCGTGCCCAAAAGCACAGCCCATCGAATCGCTGCCTTATTGGTGAAGGAAGGATTCCTGTCCAAAAACCCGAGAAGCGGTAAATACCGGCTGGGCCTGTCGCTTTTGACATTGGGCGGGGTCGTCTCCACCCACCGGGAAATGTACCGGGAAGCCTTTCCTGTCGTCAGCGAACTAGTCAACGAGGTGAATGAAACCGCTCATATTTGTTTATTGGAAAACGATGAGGTCGTCTACCTGTTTCGAAAAGAGAGCGAACGGCATAACCGGCTCATCACTTCGATCGGCAGGAAAAACCCGATCCATTGTACCGGGGAAGGGCTCTGCATCCTAGCCTTCCAAGATGACAGGACTATTGAGCGTGTGCTGTCCAATCCGTTGTATCCCTATACACCCAGGACGTTGACGAAAAAGGAGGCAATCTTACAAGAGTTGGAGCTGATTCGCAAAAGAGGATATGCAATCTCGATCGAACAATTCTTCGAAGGCTTCATGGGAATCTCCGCACCGATTCGTGATTACTCCCAACACGTCGTTTCCTCCCTCGCCATCATCGGCTCCACTTCGACTATCACGCACGACCGATTCCCGGAGTTGATCGAAAGAGTGGTCAGCGCGGCTAAAGAGATTTCCGAGCATCTAGGATATTACGAGGCTTAGATTTTTTAATTTTTAATTCTATTCAATAATTTTTTGAAAAGTGTTCCGCATAGAAGAACGATACTATGTTTCGCTTCCTTTGGTCTCGTTATAATCAAGACAGATTAAAAAAACGAGACAAAGGAGTTTTTAATATGGTGAAAAATGTTGAAGTGGTAGTTGTAGGGTCCGGGCCGGTCGGCTTGACGGCGGCACTCGCCTTGCAAAACCAAGGCATTTCCTGTGTGGTGATCGAAGCGGAAGAAAAAGATGCACCCCGTGCGGGAAGTCGGGCGATCTACCTGCATAGCGCAACATTGAAGTTATTGGAAGAAGCTTCGAAAGGACTCGGCTTCACCTTGGCAAGAAACGGAATTATTTGGCCCGTCAAACGGACGCTCTATCGCGGGAAAGAAGTATATGTCCGCCACTATGGCGCGACGGATACACAAGATCCGAACCGTTTGCCGCATTTTACGTCCCTTCATCAGCATGAAATCGAGAAGCATATGTACGAAGCCTGCATAAAAGCAGGTGTGCAGTTCGTCTATGGACAGCCGGTGGAAAAACTGAATATCGGGGAAGACGGCGTCAAAGTGAAGACAACGACGGGCGATGTCTGGGATGCCCAATATGTAATCGGTTGCGATGGTGGCCGTTCGGTTGTCCGGCAAGAGGCAGGATTGACATTCGAAGGACCGCGGACGCATGACACATTCCTCGTCGTCGATGTGACGGAAGACGAAGAGAATCCGCTTCCGATCGAACGGGTCTTTCATTACCAACACCCGGCCATGGGTCATCGGAATGTCTTGCATGTCCCATTCAAAGGCGGCTGGCGAATCGATCTGCAACTGTTGGCGGATGACAAAGAGGAAGACTTCGCGAGCATCGAAGGTGTGAAAGAATGGCTGCCGAAAGTGATGGATCCGAAATATGCAGAGCGGATCACATGGGTCTCGTCCTATCGATTCCATCAAGTCGTCGCGGATTCGTTCACCGACGAAAAACGACGTGTACTGTTGGCAGGGGAAGCCGCCCATTTATTCGCCCCATTCGGTGCACGCGGATTAAATTCCGGTGTGCCCGACGCCATCATTGCGGTGCGCGGCATCCAGGCAGCACTTCATGCGGACGAGGAAGAACAACGTCGGGAAGCCATCGACGCAGCAGCGAAAGAACGCAGAATCGCCGCCCTCTGGAATCGCGATGGCTCGACAACGGCCCTTCACCATATCCAAGGCGACTCACCGGAAATGAACATGAAACGGGAACTTGCAGCTTCCCTCGTTTCCATCGTGCCGAGACTCGGACGTTGGCTCGATGAGGGCCCATACGGACCCAAATTCGGCCCGCCTGAACTGACGACAAAATATTAAAAAGGAGGCGGCATGGAAGATGACTGTACAATTCAAAGAAGAAACCTACGGCCCGGAAGCGTTATCGTTGACCGACCTTGCGGAAAAACTGACTTCTCTTAATTGGTTTAGCAAAATCGGAATTACAGATACAGCGGTGGAACAACAAGTGCGGCAGTTCGTCGAAGCATTGGACGTTCAGCAATTTAATGTAGAATGGGTAGCCAAGGAAGACATCGCGGCGACTATTGGAAAACTGACTTTCGAAAACAGCGACGTCTGGCAAGCGCTAAAAGACATCCCAGATCAGTTGAAAAAGAAGATTGACGAAAAAGAACGAAATGCGTTATTGGAATCAATGGTTGACGCCTTGCCGGAAGCGGTATTCCACCCGTCCTACGCAGGGGCATTCAACCAATTGACCGAAGAAAAAGCAATCAGCTATCTCGTCGGCAACGCGATGTATATCAGTGTGATGGCGGGCACCGCTGCTTTAGCCGAAACCGAACTCTTCCAACCTGTGCTCGACATCGTCGAATCCGGACATACTGTACTCGGACTAGAGGGCAATACGATTTACATTGTATGAATCAAAAAGGGAGATCCCCATGTCGTGAGATCTCCCTTTTCCCCTTCATTCTACTCAGCAACGTATCAACCAATGCCCCCATCGTTATTGCACTACCTCGAAACATTTTCGCCAAACCCTACAACGTAACTGCACAATATCGAAATATCCTAACATATCCTCCTGGCATTGTTTTTGACAAGGGCCCTTTGTCTTTCATGTTATATAACGGGGAATCTTATCATTCGTAACAATGTCTTAATACTTTTTTTTGCGTTCCGTTTGAGGATCATATTCATACAGCAACGCTTGTGACTCGGCCACTTCCTGCACAATGAGTCGGTTGCCTCTCCAAAGTACGGAATATGTGTCGGTAAATTGCGCGATTTGCTTGCCTTTGGATACATCGAACAGAGTCAGGTTTGATCCAGAAGAACCTATATAATAATCCGCCGCAACATAACGGCCCGTGGAATCCAAAGCCAATTGTGTCATCACCGCGTCTGGAATGGCTGTCAACAAAGTAAAACTTTTCGTTTCACGGTCAAATGCCAAAACTACGACTTGCTCCTCGCCTTGCAAACTGAAAATGACTGTTTTTTCATCATGCGTGATGACTAACGAGCTAAAGCGGACGTTTTCATCTGCGATAAAAGCTCGGGGAATATCTTGTAGTGAAAAAATTATTTCCTTATTTCCACCCTTCGCTAATTGAATTTGATTTTGATCATAAGCGGACAACTCGATTTGCGGCAGTTCTTTCACTTGGTTAATGACAAATCGTCCTTTCTCCTTTACCAAGGCAAATTCATATGTTGTGATTTGATAATACGGTAGCGCAGTATCCGTCCAATATACTTCAGCTTCGACCGTTGCCGACTGCTGATGTTCTTCCGCTCCAGTGATTTGAAACCCGATTTGCCGAGGATTCGAATACGTCAAAAACGCGGGCGGATCCTTCATTAACCCCATCGCATAGTCATCATCTCGCACAATGAGAGCTTGAAGAAAGCCCTTTACCGCTTGAGTTGCAGTTATCTCTTCATCGCTCAGCTCGATTTTCATAATCTGCACTAACTCATGATCACCGTCAATTCTCGCTTTCATGACATATAGCTGCCGCTCTTCTCCGCCCCAAATCGGGGATCGATAGCGATAGACCGCCTTCTCCGTAGACTCATATCGCGGCGGCGGATTGGTCGTCACTTTTTTCTTAGTTTCCAAATCCAGATCCGCTATCCACACATCCTCCACTCCCGAACTTGTCTTGACATACGATATATAATTTTCATCGTTCGAAATCGACGGACTCTTGCCGTCATCCACGATTTCTTCTTCGCCTTTTTTCAGTTCATATAGAAGGATTTTGCCGTCACGGTGAAATACAAGTTTTTGTTCTTTCGTCACAAAAGAAGGCCGTTCTCCCTTTACGATGGCTTTCTTTTCTTTTGTCTGCAAGTCGGCTTCCAGAATGGTTTGATTCGACGTAATATAAAAATGGTCTTCGTCCTTCCATTCAGGATCACTGTAGTCGCCTTCCAATACTTGCTCCGTATCATATGTTTTCAAATGCAGAAGGAAAACATCTCCGTTTCGGACGAACAGCAAATGTTCCCCTTCGGAAGTCCGGCTAAAACGATCGGCGGTCTGTTCGGAAATTTTCCTCAACCCGTCATTTTCGTAAATGAAAATACCTTTGTCCTTCAACGAAAGATAGAAATGGCCATTAACATGCGTATACGCCATAACCTCTCCACTTCCGATATCAAAAAAAGAAATTCCGTTTTCCACCATCAAGGAACCGGCCCGTGCTTGTTTCGTCGGAAGATTAGGCAGGAAAACGGCTAAAAACAAGACGGCCGCAGCTACTAAAGGAAGCCATGAATTCCTTCTGTTTTTTTCTTTTTTTATAATCGAAGCACGGAGCTTCCTTTTTATTTCCTCATCCACTTCTATGTCTTCCCGTAATTCATGAAGATAGTTTTCGATTTTCTCCTGCCTCATTATGATTCCCCCAAACACTTTCTAACTCGGATTCCTAATTTTTTCGTAATTCGATTGGACTTGACGCGAAGGGAACCTTCTTTTTTGTTTAAAATCATGGCCATTTCTTTGAATTTTAAATTAGCAAAATACCGCAACTGGGTAATTTCCAGATCCTCTGTTGACAGATGGGGCAAGCTTTTCTGTAAGCATTCTTTTTCATTCGCCCCCTCAAAGGAATCTTCAAAATCCACTGGACTCACATAATGCTCCATCCCATCCCCGATTGGCACGTTTTTCTTTTTCCGATAGAAATCGATAATTGTATTGCGGGCAATCATAAAAAGCCAAGATTTTTGATTCGGATGCTTGGCTAGCGAAGAGCGCTTCTCAAAAGCTTTTCGAAAAATATCACTCTCCAGATCTTCCGCGTCCCATTTGTTCCCTGTCTTCACATACACATATCGATACACGTCATCAAAATACGCATCATACAATTGAATAAATTTCACATGCACTATGGCAGCCCAAAAATGAAATAAACGTTTCGTGGTAAAAAAACGTAACAACGGATGATAAATCTTTTCACTTCACTTTACGTTTGCGAGAATTTTATAGAAGCAATTAAAAGAAGTCCGGGAAGTCATAATTTACTGACTCCTCGGACTACCTAACAACAGATCTCATAATGGGTACTATTCAACCTTGCAGAATTTCCTATATACCTTGAATCGTTTTTGACTAACTTCGTAACATTCACGGTCAACTCCGAAACGTTTTCGTCCTGCTTCACAACATATCCACACGACTTCGAAACACTTCCGCCATACCTCACAATATACCTACACAACCTTGAAGCGTTTCAGCTTAACCTCATGCCAAAACTCACCCCGTCGCTTTAATCCCCAAATAAGCCGACCGCACTTGTTCGTTGGAGTTGATTTCTTCATTCGTGCCGTTCAAGATGAATTTCCCTTGGTCCATGACATACGCCCGGTCTGCCACTTTCAATGCCGCTTTGACGTTTTGTTCGACGAGGATGACCATCGTGCCCATCTCTTCTTTAATTCGCAATAAAATCTCCAAGATTTCGCTGACGATTTTAGGGGCCAGGCCCATGGAAGGTTCGTCCAGCAGGATAATCTTCGGATTGGACATGAGCGCTCTGCCAATGGCAAGCATTTGCTGCTCGCCCCCACTCATGTTCCCCCCTAGGTTGGTATAATGTTTCTTCAATCCCGGGAACATTTCCAACATATGCTCCAAATTTTTGCTAACCTGTTCTTTGTCTTTGTAATACTTGGTATACATGCCCAACAACAGATTTTCTTTCACGGTGAGGTTGGAAAAGACTTGGCGCCCTTCTGGAACGAGGCTCAATCCCTTGGCGACCACTTTGTGTGAAGGCAGCCCGCTGATTTTCTCCCCGCGTAACGTCACTTCCCCCGTGACAGCAGGATACAAGCCCGCCAGCGTATTCAATAATGTGCTTTTGCCCGCGCCATTCGCCCCGATAATTGATACGATTTCTCCTTCTTCCACATGAAAATCAAGGGAATGCAAGATTTGGATCTTCCCGATTCTCGTGCTCAAATCACGTACTGTAAACATATTACACCGCCTCCTCGCCCAAATACGCACTGATGACTTTTTCGTTCTTTTGGATTTCTTCCGGCGTGCCTTCCGCAATTTTGGAGCCGAAGTCCAACACGACGATTTTATCGGCCAGTTCCATGATGGTCGCCATCTTATGCTCGACGAATAAAAAGGAATGCCCCTGCTTTTTCAAATCCGAAATATAGCCCGCCATCATATTCGTTTCCGCGTCATTCAGGCCAGCCATCGGTTCGTCCAGCATGATGAGTGACGGTTTATAAACGATGGCACGGGCGAATTCCAATTTCTTTTGCTGCCCATAGGAGAGTTGGCCCGCCTGCTCGAATTTCAACGGTTCGAGTCCGACCATTTTCAGTACATCCATGGCGATATGATATGCCTTTTCTTCATTGCGCTTGACGCTTGGAAAGCGGAAGCCCGCCCCGAAAATATTCGTTTTCAAATCGACGTACGTTCCCATCATGACGTTCTCCAGCACTGTCATATTGCTGAAAATCTGCAAGTTTTGAAAAGTCCGGGAGATGCCGAGTTTGGCCAGTTCATAGATTTTTTTTCCCGTCAACCGTTCCCCCTTGAACAGGACCTCGCCTTCCGTCGGTGTGGAATACGAAGAAATCATATTGAACAGCGAGGTTTTCCCCGCACCATTCGGACCGATCACCGCGACGATTTCCCCTTCGCCAACTGTGAAACTGACGTCATTGACCGCGACAACTCCACCGAACCGCTTCGTTAACCCTTTCACTTCCAGGAGCTTATTCATAATTAACCCCTTCCTCGGGAATGACAGCTTCCTTCTTCCTGCCCTTCCACACCATTTTCCTTATGGAATCCAGCACGCCAATCAACCCTTTCGGCATATAAATCATGACGATGACGATAATGAGTCCATATACGACAATTTCCACCTCTCCGCCGATGTTGAAATATGTATGACCGACGAAGCGGATGAGTTCATTCAAAAACATGATTGCGGCCGTACCGATCATGGCTCCCCAAATGGAATGGACGCCGCCGACCATCACCATGACCAATAACAGAATGGAAAACGTGATATAAAATGTTGGTGGGGCAATAAAGTTAATATAGTGAGCATAGAGGCTACCTGCCAATGATGCGAAAACGGCGCTGATTGCAAAAATCAGCACTTTATATTTCGCCGAGTTGATTCCCAATGTTTCCGTCCCAATTTCACTGTCATGGATACTGCGCAGCAAACGTCCGACATTGGAGCGGATGATATTCATTGAAAACAGGATAACCAAGGCGACAACCGCCCAGACGAAAAAGTAGAAATAGAGTTGATTGCCTAAATTCAATCCGAACAGCGATAGGTTCGGAATGCCAACCAAGCCGCCTGCGCCGCCCGTATACTCACTCAAGCCAAGCATCAACGTATAGACGATAATATTCACCGCAATGGTCGCCAAAGCGAGGATATGTCCTTTCAATCGTAGGATCGGAATACCGATGAGATAAGCGATGATGAATGTCACGACCATGCCAATGACTATGGCGAGCCAAGCCGACATATCATATTTTGCCGTCAAGATGCCCGATGCATACGCCCCGATTCCAAAAAATGCTGCATGACCGAGCGAAATCTGTCCCGCATACCCAATCAGCAAACTTAACCCAATCGTAACGATGCAATAGATCCCAATTAGGATTAACAACGTGAAGAGATATTGGGAACGGACGAAAAGCGGTAGAACCAGGACAACGGCCATCAACCCTAAAAACCCTTTCCACCGGCTTCCGTATAATAGATTATCGATATTTTCCATAATGCCGCCTCCCCCTTTCTATACCCGTTCACCTGTAGCTGTCGCAAATAATCCATTCGGTTTGTAGAATAAAACAAAGAGCAAGAAAGCGAACGCAATGGCATCGCTATAATACGTTGAAATATAACCGCCGGAAAAAGCTTCGATAATTCCTAACAGCAAGCCGCCTGCAACAGCTCCCGGAATGCTATGCATGCCACCGAAAATCATCGCGACGAAGCCCTTGATTCCAATGAAAAATCCCATTTCATACGTGGCATCCGTCAATGGAGCGATCATGACACCTGCCAAGGCGCCCAATGCAGCCGCCAAAGTAAAAGCCAACGAAGACATCGTATTAATATTGACCCCCATCAAGCTTGCAGCACGTGGGTTCTTTTCACTTGCCCGTAGCGCGGAACCGATGAATGTTTTCTCGAAAAACCAATAGAGAACGACCAATAAAATGATAAGAACCGCAAAAATGAAAATGCTTTGCGGATTGATGACCGCTCCCATGAACTGGATTGGCTTCATTTCAATGACGGATGGCAGCGGCTTCGGCGATGTTCCCCAAATGATTAAGCCCATTCCTTTCAAGAAGATTGAAATTCCTAATGTAATGACAATCAGGATAATCGTCGTGGCATTCCTTGCCGGAAAAATGGCCAACCGTTCCACACCAAAACCGATGGCAGCTGTCAACAAGATAGCCAACGGAATGGCACCGAGGATCGGTATGCCCAAATTGACAAACGTCACACAGGACAAGGCGCCGATCATAGCAAATTCGCCTTGTGCCAAATTCAAGATGCCCGTGACATTATAAATGGTGACGAAACCGACAGCCAGTAAAGCGTAAATGCTGCCAACTGTCAAACCAGTGATCAAATATTGCATGAATACATCCATATTGATACCCCTTTCGAAAGAGACCTATGGTAGGTGGTTTTACCATAGGTCCATGCAATGCTTTCGTGTTTATTCTTCGATATATTTCCACTCATTGTTTTCGATTGCCAAAACCGAGATTCCATCCGCCAGCGAGCTTGCTTGGGATTCCTGGAAGTTAAATGTACCTGTTTTACCCAAATATTCTCCGGATTCGTTTTGCAAATAGTTTTGAATATCTTCCGATGTAAAGTTTCCAGCTTTGATGGCGTTAATGATGATTTCCATCCCATCCATTGCATGCGCACCGAAGAGATCCGGCTCACCGCCGCCAAATTCAGCCGCATAGGAATCACGGAAATCAAGCAACATCTCTTTTTGTTCGGAATCCGGCAATTGTTCCACAACGCTCAGCTTACTTCCAACGACCATGACATTTTCATTGTCGTCTTTCACTTGATCCAAGAATCCTTGGTTGGCCGCAGCGGTACTTTGAATCATCGGAATATCAAAACCGAGTGATTTGAAATTACGCGCTACAATACCGGCACCTGGTGTTCTGGACCAAACAATGACAGCTTCCGGATCTTTGCTCTTCACTTTCGTCAACTGAATCGTCATATCTGTTGCAGTCGCGTCGAATTCTTCATGAGCCACAATTTCAATGCCGTTTTGCTCAGCCAATTCCTTGAATGCCGGAAGACCAACTACGCCGAACCCGTCCGAGGCATTCAGCCAGCTGACTTTCTTGATATTATGCTTGTTCAAGTACTCGACAATCGGAGTGACAATTACCGTGTTGCTATGCGCCATGCTATAAACGTACTCATTGTCCTGTTCAATCGGGGCAACGGTAAACAACGGAACTTTATGTTCAATCGCTTTTGGCATAATGGCCATTGATGTACTCGTCTGCGTCGCACCGACGACTGCCACGACCCCTTCGGAAAGAAGTTTGTCCATCGCAACGACTGCCTTCGTATCATCCGTTTCATAATCATGCTTGACGAGCTGAATTTTCTTGCCGTCGATCGGACCTGCTTCATCCAACTGCTTTTGCAGCAGCTTCACTGTGTTGACCTGCGTACTGCCAAGAGTGGAGGCAGGTCCTGTTTCCGCGATGATGACCCCAATTTTGATAACCTCGTCATCCTTTTTACCCGTATCGGCACTACTTGTTTCCTCATCCAAACCACAGCCCGCCATTATCAATAACAGTACCATGGCCAAAATAGCCAAACTCTTTGCCTTTACATATCTTTTCATCTGAACCCAGCCCCCTATAATCGTTTTGTAGTGCAGAAAATTTTATCTAACACGCAGCGTCCGGCATCTCTCCCGCTTTTCAACCTCCTCTGTCCAGACCCCTCGACAACCCGAGGTGCATCATTTTTATCGCCGCCACTGGAAGCGCTTCCAATACGGAAGCAGGAATGCTGAAATTCCTACCAGCTAAGTACCCTCAGTATAATTTAATGCAAAATCACAAGCATCCTCACTATGTAGGAAAATCATTTTCGTTTATCCGCATAAGTGATGAATATTCGGAAATATCAATATAAACAAAGAAAAAGCAGTCATGGAAAATCGGGCAACCCAATTTCCCATGACGGCTTTTCTGGTATTCCTTTATTCTTACTTCATTGACAATGATGAACGAAACAATTGAACACGAGAGCGCTGATAATTACTTAACTAAACATTTAAAGGCTGTACGTGCTCTACACTCCTCTTCCTACATCCGTATTCACAATCAACTATTCTATTGGACCCCTTCAACCAAACGAGCCCTTTGCCCTTTCTTATACGCCCAATAATAAACGGCAGTGCCTAGGAAAATATAGAACGCACTAAACACATAGAGAGTTCCCAACTCCATTGTACCTGCCAAAGTTCCGGCTAGTAATGATCCGCCGCCGATCCCAATATCAAATATCGATAAAAACGTCGCCATGGCAACCGGTCGACGCGACGGTTCTACACTTTGAATGGCTAATGTCTGAAATAGCGGGAAGAGCGTCCCCCAACCAAGCCCGATCAAACCTGCCGCGACAAAAAATAGGAGCGCGCTATAGGATAAACCGAGCGACAACATCCCACATCCAAACAATAGGATGGAAGGAAAAATGATAATATTTGCTCCGTATTGATCAAACCAGCGACCGGTAAACGGGCGAGATAGAATGAGAACGACCGCAAACACGGCAAAAAAGTAACTCGCCTCATCCTCTAATCCCCGTTCCATCGCAAAGACCGCCATAAATGACAGAATCGTTGAATAGGCTAAAGCAAAAAATGCCCCTGTCAATGCAATTGGCATCGCGGCTTTTTCAAACACAGACACTTTCGGCTTTGCCTCTAAAACGGCTGGAACCGCTGCTTCTTTAGAGAGTTTTGTCACCACCCCTAAAATTAAAGCTAGCAACGAGGAGGCGGCTCCTACCCAAAATAATACAAATATTGAGAATTCTCCAAAAACCGTCAATCCGATAAATGGGCCGATCACCATCGCGAGATTGCTGGACATGACAAAATACCCCATGCCTTCCCCTTTTCTAGACTCCGGCACGATGTCCGCAATGATGGCACCCGTGATCGCCGTGGCGATTCCGAAACCGAGTCCGTGCACAAAGCGGATAACTAGTAAAGGGAAAATGGAATCAAACAACCCATACGAAAAAGAAGCTGCGGTAAATACAAGTAACGAAGCGATAAATATGTATCGTTTTCCTACCCTTTCAATCCAAAGGCCAAGAAAAGGGCGAATGATAATCGCTGCTCCTAAAAAAACTGCTGTAAAAAGCCCTGCCTCTGTCCCCGACGCCCCAAAGTGGCTAATCGCCGCAGACGGTAGAGTAATAAGTAATGAATAATACGTGATAAACAAGAAAAAGTTCGATAATGACACAAAGATAAAGGCCTTTGTCCATAACGCTCCACTATTCACGTAATCCCCCCTCTTCCTTTCCTAGTGTATGAAACCATTAAAAAAATCGCCGTCGGTTTCAATCGTATCATTATACAAGACTTGGAGAAGTACTTCTTACTATTTAGCTTGTCCCCTTCAAAAGGTGAGTACATGAAGAAAAAGCGGGTTTATTAGGAAGCTAACTAATAAACTCGCTTTTTTTCAATTTTTAGTCTATCCCGTGCTTCGCGGAAATTGTCACGCTATCGCTCGACTCTCTGTAAAACTAAGTTCGTCCGGATGGCCTTATTATCTCAAAGTTTTCAACGCACCGCTCCACGCTTCCACTTCTTCGAGCATGGCATTTACATTATCCAAATGTAGCGATTGGGGCTTAAACTCTGTTCCGTTTTCAAAATCCGTAAATAGGGATAGTGTTGGGTGAGTACGGACATCAGCAATTTTCAATTCCCCACAGATCCCACGTAAATGTTCTGCCGCACGTGCTCCACCAGTCGAACCGTAACTAACGATTCCGGCTGCTTTGTCGTTCCAAGCTTCCCGAGCAAAATCGAGAGCATTTTTCAATGCGCCTGTGATGCTGTGGTTGTATTCTTGCACGATAAAAACAAATCCGTCCAACTTAGCAAGTTTTTCATTCCAAGCTGCAATTCCGGGCTCTGTTCCATCGGTTTCCCCTAAAAACGGTAATTTGAAATCAGCAATGTCCACAATTTCATAATTGGCAGTGTCACGTTGATCTGCAATTCCTTTTACCCACTCTCCAACTTGCGGACTTACCCGGCCTTGACGTGTGCTTCCTAAAATAATTCCAATGTTTAGTTTTTCAGCCATGTTTTCATTCTCCTCTACTTGTTTCCCGAATAATTTATCAAAAAAACCCAATGTTCTTACCACCTATCCAATAATTTGGCTTACCTCTTGATCTGTAGGACAATTCGATTTCCGGAAGGATCCACTGTAAAAATGGATCCATTTTCTTCTGTAACAGCTGCTCCAATTTGTGTCAGTTGCTCGATAATCTGCTTCCTCTTTTCTTCATTCGGCAGTATGAGCGTAAATGATTTTAATCCAACGCTATTCGCTGCCGGTGCAGGTGCCCCGACACCATTCCATGTATTCAATCCGATATGGTGATGGTATTTGCCGGTAGAAATGAAAAGTGCCTGGTCTCCAAAGCGGTTAACGACTTCGAAGCCTAGCCCCTTGCTGTAAAACTCTTCTGTTTTCTGCAACTCAGAAACATGCAAATGGATATGACCCATTACCGTGCCTGGCGGTAATCCATTCCATTCGCCTTGTTTTCCGATGGACAACAGATCTTGAAAATCCAGCGGGTCTACCGTCATGGCTACCTCGTCATTTTTCCAACTCCAGACAGAAGGGTCCCGATCCGTGTAAATTTCAATCCCATTCCCATCCGGGTCTGACAAATACAGCGCCTCGCTTACGAGGTGATCCGAGGAACCGATGCGAACCCCTTTATCAATGAAGTGAAACACAATATTTGCCAGGTCGGTACGCTTTGGCAAAAGCAAGGCAAAGTGATAAAGCCCTGTCGTTCTTCCTTGTGAAGGCATCACATTTTCCGGCTGCTCCAACGATAATAAGACCGTCTTTCCATCTGCGGACAAGTCCGCTGTTCGATCGGTTTGATTTATGATCTGAAATCCAATGATCTCTTGATAGAATGCCAAAGCCCTTTCCAGGCTTTCCACTTTCAAATTCACTTGCCCGACGAAGGTGGATGGGGCTTGATGAAAATTCAATAAAATTCCTCCTCATATGTTTTGATACTAAAAAGTCCTCATTTCAATACTTACTTTATGTAAGTAACTATACTACCGTTAATACTACGTGTCAAGTAAGCTATAAACAAAATACAATGTAATTACTTAAAAATGTGGATATAATAGAAGTAAGGAGTTGATGACATTGAATAAATCCATTTGTCCCAGATTCGAAAAAGCCATGTCCTTGTTAAATAAACGGTGGACCGGCCTGATTATTTATCAACTGCTATCCGGTCCGCAGCGTTTTTGCAATATCGAATCCACCATCGGCGTCAGTGGCAGAGTACTGTCCGAGCGGTTAAAAGACTTGGAGAACGAGGGCATCGTCAAACGTGAAGTATACCCTGAAACTCCGGTCCGCATCGAATATTCATTGACCGATAAAGGATCTGCATTGCAACCTCTCATGAAGGAAATAGAAAATTGGTCACAGAACTGGCTGGAAGATGGAGCTATGTAAATTATTTGCAAAAGCAAGCTAAAATAAAACAGGTGGAGAAAAACAAAACGTTTTCCTTCACCTGTTTCTAGCTTACATGACCCATTTTCTTCAATACATTACTACCCCCACCACCAACACGGTCATGACAGATGGCAAAGTGATGGCGATAGCGGAGATGATGGCTCCCCATAATTCTTTCCAATTTGGAAAATAGAACGCTGCCTCCCGTACATCCGTATCCACTTCCCACTCAACGAAAAAACGTAGAACCATCTGCTTTAAAACATTTAGTGGAATAAAAAATCTTTTCACTACTCCAATGTAAAATAATTACATTTTTTCCACTTGAATTGTCAGAATCAATATTATTTTTATAGAAATATATTATGGAAGATGTTATAATACATACTACCTATAATCAGTCGTAATATATACATTTTCGACTATGCTTGCAAAACAGTCCTCACCGAACCATCATTCAATACGTGGGAGAAAGGAAGAACAGCCATGATATTAGATGCAATTAAAAATATCCCGTCTATCTCTCTTTTATTGGATGAGAAGTTTTGTGTATGGATCACCGATCGCCAAGGATTATTCACGTACGTCAATAAGAACTTCTGTCTTCTGTCGCAGTACGAGGAAAACGAGCTCATCGGGCAAAGCTTCAGCATAGTCCACCCGAACTTTACGGCGGAGCGTTCCATCCCACAAGTGGAAAAGGAAATTGCCGAAATGAAGGTTTGGCAGCGGAATTTGAAAAACTTTGCGAAAGACGGTTCTCCTTTTTGGGTCAACGCTACTGTCATTCCCATTTTGGACGAGCATGGCACAACCACTCATTTCTTATCGATCGATACGGATATAACAAGCAAAGAGTTAGCCGATTTCAAGTACAAGGAAGCGGTTGAAAATCTACGGAACATTGAAAATGCGTTAAACCAATCCTCTGTTGTCGTCGTGACCGACCCTGCAGGTAAAATTACATATGTCAATGACAAGTTTCTTAAGCTCTCCAAGTATTCATCCGAGGAGCTGATCGGAAAAACACATCGGGTCGTCAATTCAGGCCACCACCCGAAAGACTACTTCAAGGAAATGTGGCAGACAATCCGAAGCGGCCGGATTTGGAGAGGGGATATTAAAAACCAGGCAAAGGATGGAAGCGCCTATTGGGTCAATACGACCATCGTGCCTTTCCTAGATAAAAGCGGAAAGCCTTATCAATATATCGCCATCCGGACAGACATCACGGCTAGGAAAGAGGCCGAAGAGTCGTTACAAGAAGCATTGAAAAATGATTTCCGACAAACCGTAAAAAATTTACAAAATGCCATCTTCAAATATACTTTAGATGAGGATGGGGAAATAGTCTTCACACTCATCGAAGGAAAAATTGCCGAAAAATTCAACTTCACTGCGGAAAATCTTAATTCAAATTTGAAAAAGATCAAACACCTGAAGACGAACAATGACAATGTATACAAACATTTGCTGCTCGGGATGCAAGGTACGGAGACCGATTTCGAATTAAGTTTTCGCGATTTCACTTTCCTCTTTTACTTATCCCCTATTTTTGAAGGTGGACATGTCGTGGAAGTCGTCGGAACGGCAAGCGATATTACCGAGCGGAAGCAAGCGGAGAGAACAATTGAGCGCATGGCCTATTACGATTCGCTGACAGGCTTGCCGAATCGGAGGCTTTTGAAGGAATGCGTCAAAGAGGCGATTCAAAAAGCGAAATTGAACGAAGAAGAGTTGGCCATCATGTTCATCGACTTGGATCGGTTCAAGAACGTCAATGATTCGATGGGCCATTTCGTCGGGGATCAATTGCTGCAGTCCGTGGGGGAGCGTCTCAAGACTTGTGTGCGCGACAATGACGTGGTCGCCCGATTGAATGGAGACGAATTTGTCATCTTGTTCCCTTCTACGAATGCGGCTCAAGTGGAGTCCGTCGCCGCTCGGATCATTGAGGAGATTTCGGAGCCGTTCCAGTTCAACTCGGTTGCAGTCTACATCTCCGGAAGCATCGGCATCAGCATGTTTCCCCAGGACGGGGCTGATTACGACACCTTGTTGAGCAATGCGGATTCCGCCATGTATCTATCGAAAGAGGTCGGGAAAAGCACCTATCAATTTTTCACCAAAGAGTTGCGGGAAGCCATGCTGGAAAAAACGCTTCTCGAAATGGAGCTCCGCCAGGCGTTAAAAAAAGGGCAGCTCCACCTGCATTATCAACCGCAATTCAATACGAAAACTGGACAACTGAAAGGACTGGAAGCACTCGCAAGGTGGGATCATCCGTCACTCGGCCCTATCTCGCCAGGGCGTTTCATCCCGATCGCGGAAGAGACAGGTCTGATTTTGCCTATCGGGAATTGGGTTATGAGAACCGCGTGCATGCAAGTGAAGAGCTGGGAAAAGAGAGGCCTTCCGTCTGTCCGCATCAGCGTCAACGTCTCAGCACGGCAGTTCATGCAGCCGGCTTTCGTGTCGCAAGTCCAAAACATACTCCATGAAACGGGATTGCATCCTAAAAAGTTGAATATCGAAATTACGGAAAGCATGACAATGGATGTGGACCATTGCTTATCCGTCCTGTCCCAGCTGAATGAAATCGGAGTCAGCGTCAGCATCGATGATTTCGGAACGGGTTATTCATCCCTCAGCTATTTGGGATCCTTTCCGATCAGCCATTTGAAAATCGACCAATCCTTTGTACGGGAGATGTCGCCTAAAAACCGGGTCATTGTCAAGTCCATCATCGACTTAGCAAAAAACTTGAACCTCAACGTCATTGCCGAAGGCGTGGAGACCGAGGAGCAGGCTCTTTTCCTTAGCAATTTACAATGTGATGAAGTACAAGGCTTCCTGTTCTCCAAACCGCTTCCAGTCAAAGAAGCGGAAGAGCTCCTAATCGAGGCACAGTCCAATTCGAAAGTGTCCAGCTGATCACAACGCAACCGCCCTTCTCTTTCTAAACGAAAAGTTTTTATTCACTGTTTTGTTTCGCCGATTTGAATTGTTCTTTCTTAATACAAAGAAACACCCCATAGAGTTCACTGTCTACTCTAAGGGGTGCATTTTTAAACAAAACCATGAATCTTTTTGTGAAAAGTATTAAAAATAGATTTTGATTTCACTTTATATCTGGTACAGCTAAACCTTCAGCGCCAGACTCAGATGTTTTTGCCTCAGGACAATAGCGTTTAATCATATCAATACCTATCGCAGCACGACGGACACGCTCACGAACTAATGATAAGTTTGTCGCTTCCCATTGCTTTCCTGACGGATAAACGTCCGGGTGATTACGTAAACCAAATTTAATATATACTGGCGACAACACACGGATAATCTCTGGAATTTCATAGTAACGTAAGAAGCCACCAAAATTATCAGGTACCTCAATATACAGATCAATTGGAATGTCAATCGCCTGGCGAATTGCGGCCAACTTTGCCAACGTTAACGATGAAGGGACATTATACGTGTCTGCCCCCAAGTCTTCCATAATTTTCACGGATACAGGATTACAAGCACCCATCTGTACAGACACTTTCGTCACAAAGCCTTGTGGAAGAAGACCCTCTTCCTTCATTTTTTTCGTCATCAAAAGTAAACCCTCGTCCGCAACTAATGCACCTTTTAATCCAAGCTCTGCACCCCGGATTAAGTCTTCCATGGCATAAGCTAGTTGGTCAGCTCCCTCATGACGCAAAGCTTGTGATTTCCCTGCTGCTGTTAATGGCCCTGCACTAATATCCCATGTCCCTCGGGGTCCTACGAATAAGCTGAGTTCCATACCACGTTCCGCTGTTAATTTGCACATTTCCTTAATTTCTTCATCTGTCAGGAGCATAATGCCACTTCCTTGAGATACGCGATGTACTGAGATTCCATATTCATCTAATGCTTTCAAGGTTTCTTTTAATGCGGCTGGTCCCTCAACGCTTGGCAGCTCAATACGGTATTGTGCTCCATCAGGAAAACGTTTGGTTGAAGTGGGTAGATGTGTATAATCAGTTGTTGGATAACCCAGCTTTTCCAGTAACTTTTGCGATACGTTCATATAATTCCCCTCTTTTCATCAACACATATTTAAAACCTACCTATAATCCTTTATTCAGCCTTGATAAATACTGTTTTTGTCATTGTATAAAATTCTTTTGCTGCTTCACCTTGTTCGCGGCTACCTGTGCTGGATGATTTGACGCCACCGAAAGGTGCTTGGAATTCTACTCCTGCACTTTCTGCATTTACACGTACTAATCCAGCTTCAATATCATCAATAAATGTTAAAGCTGACCCAATATTCGTTGTAAAAATGGAAGCACTCAATCCGAACTCCACGTCATTTGCAAGCTGAATCGCTTCCTCCACTGATTCTACCTTAATCAATGCGATTACTGGCCCGAAAATTTCCTCTTGCGCAATGCGCATTGATGAATCTACTTGATCGAAAATAGTTGGCTCTACATAATAGCCCGGTAATGATGGAGACTGTAATGAATTACCGCCAAATAACACCTTGGCTCCCTCTTTTTTGCCGATTTCAATATAATCCAATACTGTATTGTATTGACTTTCACTTGCACATGGTCCCATCCACGTAGCAGCATCTAAGCCAGAACCAATGGTAATTTTTTCGGACTCCTCAATCAATGCTTGTTTTAATACTTCATATGCCCCCGATTCAACGATGACTCGACTCGTTGCTGTACATTTTTGGCCAGTTGACTTAAAAGCTCCGCTTAGTATAGCTTGTACAGCTGAATCGATGTTCGCATCGTTTAATACGATAACAGGGTTTTTTCCGCCCATTTCTAATTGGAATTTCACTTGATTTTTAGTCGCAGCTTCTGCCACAGTTCTTCCGACAGAGCTTGACCCCGTGAAGGTAATGCCGTTAATTCCTTCGCTGCGGATTAATGCATCCCCTACAACAGACCCACTTCCTGTCACAAAATTCAAGACGCCGTTTGGAATACCTGCATCTGCGAAGCACTTCACAACTTTGGCCGCTGTTACTGCCGCCTCCGAAGCTGGCTTAAAAACAACCGTGTTTCCATACACCAAAGCAGGAGCAATTTTCCATATAGGAATTGCTACAGGGAAGTTCCAAGGTGTGATTACGCCTACTGTCCCAAGCGGAGTGCGTTTTGTAAACATAATTGCACCATTATCTGAGGCTGGGATCACATCCCCGTCCTTTCGGCTTCCTTCTGCTGCATAATATTTTAAGATCGCAATTCCACGTTGAGTTTCACCGATAGCTTCTGGTAATGTTTTACCCATTTCCTCTGTCAGTGTTTGCGCAATATCGTCCAAGTTCTTTTCTAACTGCTCTGCAACCTTGTATAATAACTGTCCCCGTTGAAATTGACCGAGTTTATGCCACCCTTTTTTAGCTTCATTGGCAGCTTGTACAGCCATTTGTAATTCCTCAACTGTAGAAGCCTGTACTTTTCCCATCACTTCGCGAGTTGCGGGGTTTATACTTTCGATTAACTTGCCACTCACACTATTAGTCCATTCACCATTAATTAAGTTTTCATACGTTTGTACCATTCCTAATACCTCCTTATAATGGATAGCCGTTAAGATAAGATAGTTCCCTACTAAATTTCAGGATTACTTCTCTGGCTATATCTTTCTTTTTGTCCCATTTATCAAGAGTCATGGCTATACTGACTCCAGCTATAATTTCTCCATTCATATTATAAATAGGGGCTGCTATACAATGAATACCAATAGCCGACTCCTGATGCTCTTCTATATAACCAACTTGTTTAGCTTCACTTAAATTATTAAATAACTCTTCCAAGTCTGTAATCGTATACTCTGTTACTTTGATTAATCCGTCTTTAAATATACTTTCCAATTCCTTAAATGATTTGTTAATTAATTGAACCTTCCCAACTGAAGTGCTATGAGATGGAAATAAAGATCCCGGGTAAGTAACTAAATCAATCGGTGAACTACTCATTATTTTTCCTAAATACATTACCTTATCATTTTCAAGCTTTCCAATTTGTAAGTGTTCATCAATTAACTCTACATACTTTGGTCCAATTTCATAAAATTGGTTCACTATATTAATATGTTTAAAATAGTGACTTCCAATAATCCCTAATTCGGGACCTAAATTATAGGTTTCATCCTTGTCTTTGACAATCCACCCTAAACCTTCAAGGGTTTTCAGAAGGGAAAAAGTAGTACTTTTACTAATACCCAGTTTCTTGGAAAAGTCAATTTGCCGAACACCACTTTTTTCACTAATGATTAACTGTAGAATACGGTTGACTCTTTCCAAGGTTGGAACACGGTACCTGTTTTCCAATTATTATTATCCTCCTAGCAAGAACAATGATATTTGAGGGAAGACTGTTAAAATAGCCAGTACTCCTATCATTATCATTATAAACGGGATAACAGCTTTAACTAACTGCCCAAATTCAATAGTATCAAGAGATTTAGCAACAAAGAGGTTCACACCTAAAGGAGGAGTAAGTAAACCAATAGCTAAATTTACAATCATCAAAATACCAAAATACACCAAATTAATTTCATACTGCATTAAAATGGGGAGTAAAATGGGGACAATTAAAATAATGGCCGCATTTACTTCAACAAACATTCCCACTATAAAGAAAATGACCATTATAAGTAATAAAAACATCGTTGGCCCATTCGTTACTTCCATTAAGTAGCTTGCTAGTTTCGTTGGTATTTGCTCTACCGTAATAATCCAGCTCATTAAATTAGCAGAAGCTATAATGACTAACACCATGGAAGACAATACACTTGCCTCAACAAAAATCGTCTTTAAATCACTAAACTTAATTGTTTTATAAACGAATAGGGCAACAATTAAACCATACATACAAGCGACTGCACCAGATTCTGTTGGAGTGAACTCACCAGAATAAATTCCTCCTAAAATAATGACAGGCATCAACAATCCTAAGATTGACTTTTTAAAGTGTAAGAAGAAATTTGCAAATGTAGCCTTTTCTAACCCTCTATATCCTCGCTTTTTTGAAATAATGTAGGCGTAGAGTATTAATGCGGCTCCCATAAAGACACCTGGTACAATACCCGCTATAAATAAATCTCCTACACTGACGTTAGCGGAAATACCGTACGTAATAAACGGAATACTTGGTGGAATAATAATTCCTATGGTCCCTGCAGAAGCAATCAAAGCTAGTGAGAACTTCTTATCATACCCTTCTTTAATCATGGCAGGCACAATAATCGATCCTATTGCCACTACTGTAGCTGGAGCAGACCCTGAAATAGCCGCAAAGAACATACTTGCTACAATTGCTATAATAGCAAATCCTCCTGTAACAGAGCCTACTATACTTCCCGCAAAATCAACCAGTCTTTTAGAAATTCCGCCCCTCTCCATGATTTTCCCAGCAAGCATGAAAAGAGGAATTGACATAAGGGGAAATGAATCTAACCCAGTAATCATTCGTTGTACACCAACGAATTGAGACAAGTCAGAACTTAGTAAGGCTATAATCGATGCCAGTGCAACGCCAAAGCCTAAAGGGACATTTAATAGTAATATAATTAGTAATGAAACAATTAAAATAGTTATCATATGCTACACCTAGTCCGCGAAGATTTCTGACTTTTCAATTTTTTCATTTCTAATCACATCAGAGATGAACAAGATAATATATCGAATTAGCATTAAAGCTGTCCCTACCACTATTGCTCCATATACACCAGACATAGGTACTTGCATTGCCGGAGATAATTGTCCTTTAGTAATCAAGCTATTAATAAAGGGAATCCCGATATATAAAAGTAAAATGCAATAGACCATTGACAATATATAACTGATTCCTCTCAGTACTCTGTTAGCTTTCTCAGGTAAATATACTACTAGTATATCCAAAGTGATATGAGCACCTTTTTTCACTCCTAGGCTAGCGGCAATAAAGGTAGACCAAATCATTAAATATCTTGCTAACTCTTCTCCCCAAGTTATGGAAGAACCAAATAGGTATCGTAATAAAAAGTTTAGAAAAACAATTAACAGCATAAATAGAAGTGTTAAATAGGCAACGTTTTCTTCTATATAGGTCAGTATTTTTTCAAACCTTTTTAGCATGTTTATCCCCCCTTAAAATTGAGCCTATTAATTTTACCAATAGGCTCAATTTTATTAAATTACTCCCCTAACTTTTCCATTAATGAATCATAAGTTTCTTCCCCTACGACTTCTCTGTAGCTTTCCGTTACAGGTTGAGCTAATTTTTGGAACTCTTCATATTGCTCGTCGGTAAGTTCTGTAATCTTGACTCCATGTTCTTCCATAACTTTTCGACCTTCAATTTCTTGATCTTGGTTCATTTTTCTTTCAACTTGCTCCCATTTCGCTACTTCTTCAGCTAAAATCTCTTGCAAATCTTCTGGCATGCTGTTATAAACATCGTCATTAATTACAAAAGCATAGGCTCCAAATACATGGTTAGTTAATGTCATATATTTTGTAACTTCATAGAATTTCATACCTACAATTAGGGAGAATGGGTTTTCATATCCATCAATAACCCCCTGCTGTAAACTACTATATAATTCATTAAACGCGATTGGTGTCGCATTTCCTCCAAACGCCTTAATCATGTCCATATGTGCTTGGTTCTCTTGTGTACGAATTTTTAATCCTTTCATATCTTGAGGAGTAAGGACTTCCTTCGTGTTATTCGCTACGTGTCGAATACCATTTTCTCCCCAGCCTAGACCTCTCATACCTGTTTCCGCGTTTAACTTTTCAAATAACTCGTCACCAAATTCTCCATCCAATATACTAAATGCTTGTTCGCTATCTTTAAATATATAAGGTAAATCCAAAACCATCATAGCTTTACTAAACCCGGCAAATGGACCTGTTGAAATAACTGCCATCTCAATGGAACCGTTTTGTACACCTTCCAAAGCTTCACGTTCTCCGCCCAACTGACTGTTTGGATATGTCTCAATAGAAATCCGCCCATCAGAACTTTCTTCAATTGATTTTTTAAATTCTTGCAAAGAGTTTTCTAACCGATCATTCGTTGCGGCGGATGAATGTGCTACTTTTAGTTTGTATACTTTATCTGAACCTGAGTTCGAACCTGAACCTTCCGCTTCCTTATCAGATCCACACGCTGCTAAAATTACAGCCACAACCAACAATAAAAAAATATTTAACCTTTTCATACAATCTCCTCCAACTTTTGTCCGTAAAATGAAGCTTCAATAATTGTTTTCACATCATCAGCTGTTGTTTCTCTAGGATTCACCTTGATATTTCCGCTTCTCATCGAATCCTCAATTAATGTTTCAATAGAATCTAAGTTGATTCCCAACTCTTTTGTTGTTTTGGGAATGCCTAAATTCCTATTTAGCTCTTTAATTCTATCAATTATCTTTTTAGCGTTTTCCATTTCTGTACTATCCGAATCATACACGTCTAATGCCCGCGCGATGTCGCAATATTTCCCTACAGCAGCTGGAAGGTTAAATTCTAGTACATACGGTAATAACACTGCATTCGCAAAGCCATGCGGAACATTAAACACACCGCCGAAAGCTTGAGAAATTGCATGGACGTTACCTAATCTTGTCTGGGAAAAACAAATTCCCGCTAAAGCAGCTGCCTCAAGTAAATTCTTCCTACCTTCGAGATCAGAACCGTCATTGTAAACGTTTTCGATATTTTCATTAATTAAAGCAATTGCTTTTAAAGCCATATCTGCAACAACGCCATTTTCTTGTTTAGACAAATACGATTCTATTGCATGTGTAAGTGCATCAATAGCCGTCGAACTCGTTATAGGTTTTGGACATCCCATTGTTAATTTTGGATCAACTATTGCAGTTTTCGGGAAAATCTTTTCACTGATGATTGCTACTTTAAACGATGTCGCTTCATCTGTAATAATTGTGGAAGCTGTCACTTCACTCCCTGTTCCCGCAGTGGTTGGGATTGCAATTAAATCGACTGGATCATTTGGCACATTACCCACACCTTCATATTGAAGGATACTCCCCGCATTAGTTAGCATTACAGCTATAGCCTTTGCAGTGTCGATGCTACTTCCTCCACCAAAGCCAATTACAAAATCTGTTCCAAATTCTTTAGCAAACTTTAAACCCTCTTCAATTGTTCTTGATTTAGGGTTCGGTTCAACCTCGGAAAAAATTTTATACTCAATATTTGAAGCTGATACTATTTTTAATAAAGTATCTAATAATCCTGCAGAGATAATCCCTGGGTCTGTTACTATTAACATTTTTTTATTAATGTAACTTTCCAAAATTCCTTCTAACTCAAAAATTGCGTCGTTTCCGAATATAACCCTGGTGGGCATAAAATAACTATACATTCTTAGACTCCCCCTCACTTAGAGTTCATAATGATGAACTCAGTTACCTTATACTGAACTCAAATAGAATATATCATTCTAAATAATACAAATCAACTCTTTTCCAAAAAAACAGATTCTTCTCCGAAGTTGTTTATGTTTGACTTTAATTTTCAGGGCTCCGGGGATCGACTGGCAGTTGACATCTTCTTTTATACCAAAAGCTTCTTGAATTCTTGTCCTTGTATCTATAGATAAAAAGAGAGAGTGGGCAAGGTCTCTCTTTTCACTATCCGCTCATCGATGATGCGATACCTGTTCATCTATTTCGCAAGCTCTTGCCAGCAACTCAACAAGATGAAGGACTTCTGGTTTCTTTCCACCAAATTTATTCACTCCATGTGTCATTTGAATTAAACATCCAGGGTTACATGTCACAATGATATCCGGTTGCAGTTCATTTACTTCATCCATTTTCCCGCTTAAAATTTTCATAGATTCATCGTAATGTTGAATATTATAAACACCCCCTGATCCGCAGCATGAGTTTTTATTTGGTAACTCTATATACCGGACTCCTGCTATTTGTCGAATTAATTTCTCTGGATATTCTCCAGCGTTTTGTACGTTTGATAAATGACAAGAAGGCTGATAAGTTATCGTTTCATTTAAAGTTTTTGTAATTGGCAAGGAATCTAACGTTATTAATATCTCCGCTATATCTTTAATTTTTTTTGTAAATTCCTTTGCCTTTGCTGCCCAGTATTCATCACCTTCATCTTTGAATAGGTGGCCATACTCCTCTAAAAGAGCACCACAACCTCCTGCATTCGTGACAATTTCATCTACCTCATATTTCTCAAATGCGAGTAAGTTTTCTTTCGCTAATTGACGAGCCTCTTTTATTTGTCCTTGATGGGAATGTAGAGCACCACAACATGTTTGTTCTTTCGGTATGTAAACATCACATCCGGAAATCCGTAATAGTTCAAGTGTGTAGTAATTGATATGATAAAAAAGGGCATCATTTATGCATCCAAGAAATAAAGAAACTGTTTTAATAGGTTCTTCTGTCCTTGCTTTATAAAGCTTTCCTCTTTCAATTCGATACTTTTTGGATAGAACTTTTGGTAAAGCTTCTTCAAACTCACCTATATTTTTAAAAAGCTTTTTGGATACTTTTGTAGAACGCACGACCTTTTGGATTCCGCTTTTTTGATATAAATAATATAAATCCCCTGAGAATTTCATTGCTTTTCTTTTCGTAAATAGTTGATTTAACGTAAAATCCTTTAACTGATTATTTTGTTTCTGCTGTACTTCTAAATCATGCACCCTTTCTTTCGCCCATTCTAGAATGGATCCATAAGGAACATTTACAGGACAAGCTACCTCACATGCACGACAACCTAGACACAGATCCATAGGCTCTTTTAAATCTTCCAATACGTCAATTTTTCCTTCGACCGCCATTTTAACTAGGTTAATTCTTCCCCTTGGAGATGCTGTCTCTATTTCCATAGATGTATAAGTAGGGCAAGATGGCAGACAGTAGCCGCATTGAATACATTGGTTAACTTCGGCGTATATTTTATCGTTAGTAGCCTCTACTCTTTTTGTTGTATTAGTCATTTTGTATCAACACTACCTTCGTCTGATTATTTAAAGGGAACATCTTACCCGGATTGAGTATATTATTGGGGTCCCATGCTTTTTTTATTTTCTCCATTAAATCCAAAGTAAAGCCTAATTCAGTTCTCATATACGGGGCTTTCAAAATACCAATGCCATGTTCACCCGATAAGGTTCCACCTAGATCAATAGCACTTTGAAAAATTTCCCCAATTGCCAACTCGACTTTTTTCATTTCCTCAATATCTCTTTTATCCGTAATAATATTAGGATGAAGATTTCCGTCGCCGGCATGGCCAAAAACAACCAAATTTAAATTATATTTCTCTCGTATGAGATGTAGTTTTTGTATCATTTCTGGAATCTTGCTCCTTGGTACAGTTGCATCCTCTGAAATCTTTGTTGGACCTAACTGTGTAATTGCCGGTGATACCATTTTTCTAGCTTTCCAAATGTTCAATCTCTCTTCTTCAGAATTCGCTACCTTTACTTTAGCCCCAGTAAATTTTTTGCATATAGTTGTACATTGAATGATTTCTTCATTCACGGCTGTCTCATGACCGTCCAATTCAATGATGACAATCGCTTCTGCGTCAATAGGTAATCCCGAGGGTCGATAATGTTCTACCGCTTCAATACAATATTTATCCATAAGTTCCATAGCAGCAGGCAATACGCCGGCAGAGAGGATGTCGGTTATAGCTTTCCCAGAATCCACTACACTTTCAAAGGATGCAAGCAAGGTTCTTTTATACAAAGGTTTTGGAATTAACCGCAATGTGATTTCCGTTACTACCCCCAGCAACCCCTCTGACCCTACTATGAGCCTCGTTAAGTCAAAACCGGTTACATTTTTCACGGTTTTTCCTCCTGTTCGAACAATCTCTCCTGTAGGAGTAACCAACTCTAGCCCAATGACGTACTCTTTAGTTGTTCCATATTTCAAACCTTTAGGCCCGCTCGAGTTTTCAAGAATATTTCCGCCGATAGTTGAAACATTTGAGCTACTAGGGTCTGGTGGATAAAATAATCCCACACTTTCCGCTTTCTCATGAATCGTTGATGTAATCACACTCGGTGTCACAATAGCAATCATATTTTCTTTATCTATCGTCAATGATTTTGGATACTGTGACATATCCAAGACAATCCCTCCTAAAGTCGGAAGAGGACCTCCACTCAGGGAAGTGGCTGCCCCTCGAGGATAAACGGGAATTTTGTATTGGTTAGCGAGCAGAATAACTTTCCTAATCTCCTCTTTTGATTGAGGTTGCAACACTAAATCGGGCATATACTCACCAAATGAAGCGTCGTAACTGAATGAAACTAAGTCCCTCTTTTTATTAAAAAGTCTTTCTTTCCCTACGATACTTTCAATCTCATTAACTATTTGGTCATTCAACATAAGAAAACCTCCAGAAAGTTGTATTACAAGTCTACTATAAATCTATTTTATTTCAATGAAAAGATTAATAACTCAAACTTTAGTATACTTGTATTACAATATGACCTCCTTCATTTAGGCTTTCTATCCATACAAAAAAGCCTCACCTTGTATAGTGCAGTTTGCGACTACACACTTAAGGAGAGGACTCTCATAAATTAAAAAAACTATATATCTAGCGACATTGAAAAGGATTAAAACAGAGTTTAAAAGACCTTACAAAAAAGCACCAAGAGAGGTGAGATAGGGGGTTGTAATCAATTTTAAAATACTAAAAGACACAGAACAAAAATTATCCCTTACATGCCTCGATTTAATAATTAATTTAATCCCGGGAAAATGGACTTTTTAATACAGCATTAACATTGTGATATAATAAAAAATGAAAGGTTATAATAAAGGAGAATCCATTATGATTGTCAGGAAACGTATATCAGATCAAATTATTGAACAAATAACAAATAAAATAAGCTCTGGTGAGTTTCCAATAGACTCAAAACTTCCTTCAGAAAATGAACTGGCAAAAATGTTTAACGTAAGTCGCGTCCCTATCCGTGAAGCTTTGAGTGCCCTGTCTTCTCACGGTATTATAGAATCTGTGCACGGCGGTGGAAATTGGGTTCGACCAAAGCCTTTTGATAAGCTAATAGATCAGCCATTAATTGATATAATCTCATACCAACAAATAATGGACTTGCTGGAAACGAGGATTATCCTTGAAACAAAGGCTGCTGGATTAGCAGCACAACGACACGATGAGAATGATCTAAAAAAAATGTACCATGCACAAGAAATTTTCTTTAAAGAGATAGACCAACCAAATAAAGTTCATGACGAAACAGATTTCCTCTTCCATCAAGCAATTGTGTACTCCACAAAAAATGAAGTTCTAATTCGGACTTTAGAAAACTTATCAGATATTTACAATAGAGCACTTAAAGTTTCTCTAACTATAAATATTAAAATAAAAGGTAAGAAGAAACAAGTTTACGAAGAACATCAAGCAATTTTAAAAGCTATCTCTCTTAGAAACGCCGAGGAAGCAGAAGCTGCAATGCTTAAACATCTTTCAAATAGCCTAGAAAAGCTTAAAGCTAGGCGAGATGAATTCAATGAAATTATTGTTGACTAATAAGTTATTTGCTAATTGAAAGTCTCCAGCTAATCACAACGCAACCGGCGGCGCAACCCCGGTTGCGTTATTCTGTTTTTTCTTTGCGATAAACTAGGAACCGCTCGTTTTCATCTTTCTCAAATAAGCCAGGGACCGGAACTTCCTTGGCCAATCGGAAGGCCGTCCGCATTTCCAAAAACTCAATATACTCCTCCGTCGGATAATAAAGAATAATGTCAGCTTCGCGGTTATGTGTCGCTAGCAAAATACGGCCTACCACTGTCATGAAAACCGGCGCGGAAAAAGGATTGAAGAAATAAAACCGATTTTGTCCCGGCTGAATCGCATATTCTTCAGCCCGGCAACATTCAAACTGGGCCAGTGCAGGATCGCGACGGCTCCCTTTCGCTTCGAACTTGGCCTTATTTTCCAGCGCCTCCTGATAAAGCTGCCCGTTCATTTCAACGCCGACAACGGCTGCCCGAAACCGGTTCGCGATATAAAAAGCGAGACGCCCCTTGCCACTTCCAAAATCGACAACCTCATCTTCCCGGCTTAACTCATATTCCTCGAACAATGCCTCCAGCGCCTGATAAGGAGTCGCTTCGTACCGGTTATAATGAGATGACTGTGTCAGCCATTCCCCCATCCCTGATGTTTGGATCCCCAACATTCGATCGTACTCTTTATCATCCATCGTAGCGACCCGCCTCTCCTAGCTAAATTTCCAGTAGTAGTTCTATTCTATCTAACTTCATTCAACCCTTTTGTTTCTTATGTTATAATAGTCCGACAGTTCAGCGAGTTTTTTTCGACATTTTTCTATAGGAATACGGTTGGTTGCTTCAGAAAGGATCGATTGGATGGAGTCAAATCAATTAAAATGGTCAGTTACCGGGCTAGCCGGGTTTCAATGGTTGTTCTTCATGTTTGCCAATACCGTCGTCATCCCGATTTCGGTCGGTGGCGCTTTCGGATTGGAACAAGTCGAGATTGTTTCCGCCATCCAACGTTCTTTCATTGTCACGGGGATTGCGTGCCTGCTCCAAGGGTTTGCGGGGCATCGCTTGGCGCTGATGGAAGGCCAATCCGGACTGTGGTGGGGGGTCATTCTCAGTTTGGCTGCTACGGCAAGCACGTTAAACCTCGATTTAATGACCGTCGGGGGAAGTATTGCCGTCGGTATCCTCATTTCCGGCGTGCTCGTCATGGTGTTGGGCTTACTCGGCATGGGGGAAGTCTTGAAAAAGTGGTTCACCCCGATTGTCATGTTCGTCTTCCTGCTTTTATTGGCCAATCAACTCATCACCATTTTTCTAAAAGGGATGGTCGGCCTGAATACGGGCGATGCCATCGATTTGAAGATGGCCGGCTTTTCATTTCTACTGGCCGCGTTGACAATTTTCATTCATGTGAGGGGGAAAGGGATCGTCAGCAGTTTGAATTTGCTGATCGGAATGACGGTCGGTTGGATCGGGACCATCCTGTTATTTCCGGGGGAAGCTGCGGAGACGATTCGAACGACCCCTTTCCTCAATTGGTTTCCGTGGGGGCCCCCGTCACTGGAATGGGGGATTGTACTTACCGTAGTCATCACGGGCCTGCTGAATACGACAAACACCGTAGCCACGCTAAAAGGGGCGGAGGATATCTTTGAGAAGGAGACGACGCCATCACAATACAAGCGCTCCTTTTTCATCACCGGGTTATTGACGTCTGTCTCGGGGATGCTCGGCCTCGTGCCGTACGCGCCGTATGCGTCGTCATTGGGATTCTTGCAGTCCACCGGGATCAAGGAACGGGCTCCGTTCGTCGTCGGCTCCGGATTATTCATCATTCTCGGGCTGGTGTCGCCTTTAAGCGCATTCTTCTCAACCATCCCGCATAGCGTCGGGAACACGGTGCTATTTGTCGCCTACTTGCAATTGTTCCGCTCCGCCCTCCGCAATATCGAGGGGCTGACATTCGAACCGAAAACCGTTTATCGCGTGGCCTTGCCGGCATTGATGGGGCTCTCCATCATGACGCTGCCCGCCAGCGTCTTCTCCACGATGCCCGAACTGATTCAACCTCTCGTATCGAACGGATTATTGATGGGCATATTGGCCGCCTTGCTGATGGAAATGATCTATTGGATCGGGGTGCAAATGAATCATTAGGTTATATACCGGGGGCCTCAGTCCTATTGCGGCTCTTTTTATTTGGAGCCGCAACGATTCTCTTTCCTTCAATTGGGTATTGTACAGTAAGCGACCTCTATCACGAGGATGGATACTGCGGGTTATGAGCACGGAATACGGTCTTATGAGCACGGGATGGCCGGTTATAAGCGTGAGCCTTGCGTTATGAGCGCGGTGGTAATAGTTATAAGCGCCGATCTCTCGTTATGAGCGCAGGCGGACCAGGTATAAGCGCCGATCCCTCGTTATGAGCGCGGACGGACCAGGTATAAGCGCCGATCCCTCGTTATGAGCGCAGGCGGACCAGGTATAAGCGCCGAAACCGTGGTAGGGGCGCGAATGAACTATTGCGTATACTGGCATTCCGATTTGGAGGGATTTTCAATGTTACGGGATAAACTCAAACATACGAAACGCTATCAGGAGATCATCAATGCGTTTTTACGGAACGGTTTCAGTCATTTCCTGTTTCGGATCGGACTTACGGAGCGGGATACCCGGGCAGGGCAGGCTGATGATGAATTGGATATGAATATGCAAAATATCGGGATCAAGCTTCGATTAGCTTTACAGGAGTTGGGGCCGACTTTCATCAAGCTCGGGCAGATTGCGAGCACTCGGCGCGACCTGATATCTGTTGAAATTACGCAGGAGCTGGAGAAGTTGCAAGATCATGTGGAACCTTTCCCGTTCTCCGAGGTCCGAAGAATCATAGAAGCTGAGTTGGGAAATCCTTTGGAACTCCTTTTTGACGATTTCAACGAAGTGCCTCTGGCGACTGCCTCGATTGGGCAAGTGCACCTCGCTTCCTTGCCGACGGGCGAGCCGCTTGCCGTCAAGGTGCAACGCCCCAATATTCAACCGACCATTGAGACTGATTTGGCGATTCTGGATGAATTGGCCGGGTTTTTGGAGGAAAATACAGAATGGGCCCAGCCCTATCGAATTCGCCAAATGATCCGCGAAGTGGCCCTTTCCTTGCGAAAGGAATTGGATTACACCACGGAAGGCCGGAACGGTGAGCGAATTGCCCAGCAGTTCATCGACGAACCCCATATTTATATTCCGAAGACGTATTGGGAAGCGACTTCACCGAAAGTGCTCGCCATGGAACGGATCGAGGGCATCAAAGTGACGCAAGTGGAACGACTGGAGGAGGAAGGGTATGATCGTAAAGTAATTGCCGAACGACTTGTCGATTCGATGTTCCATCAAGTGCTCGTCCATGGGTTCTATCATGGAGATCCGCATGCGGGAAATGTGTATGTCTTGCCCAACAATGTCATTTCATATATTGACTTCGGAATGGTCGGTCGGTTAGGAGAGGAAATGAAATACCATCTCGCCTCGTTGATCATCCACCTGCAAAAAGGGGATTCGAAAGGGATGATCAAGACCTTTTCGGATATGGAACTGCTATCCGATGAGACGGACTTGAAAGAGCTGGAGCGCGACTTGGACGACCTCCAATGGAATTACTATGAGAGATCTTTTGAACAATTGAATTTGGGCGAGGTGCTAGTGGAATTATTCTCTGTTGCCCGTCGCCATCAGATCCGCATCCCGTCTGAAATCACCCTTCTCGGAAAAGCGATCCTATCCTTGGAAAATATTTTAGCCACTCTGGATCCGGACTTCAATATGATGAAGGCGATTGAGCCATATGGGGAAAAATTGCTTTTGGAGCGATATAGCCCTTTGCGACTAGCCAGAAAATCATGGCACCAACTCATAGAAAATGCGGATGTCTTGCTTCACCTCCCGAAAGATGTGAAGAAAGCGACGCAGACAATCCAGCGCGGTAAACTGCAATTAAATATCAACGTCCAACAAGTGAAAATCATCTTGCGTCGCTTCGATCAAATTAGCAACCGACTATCGTTCAGTATCATTCTGCTCGCTTTCAGCATTCTCATGACAGGGCTGATAATAGGTTCGGCAATTGCCGGACAAAAGAATGTGATTTGGCGGATGCCTATCATCGAAGCGGGGTCCGTCATCGCAGCCCTGATGTTCTTCTATATGATCGTATCGATATTCCGTTCGGGCCGGATGTAGAGGGTCACGGATTTCACAGTTCAAAAAGGGACTGTCCACCCCGGACAGCCCCTTTTCCCGATTCTCAATGAATGACAGCAACCATGCCTTGTTCGTCGTCGATCTGCAGTTGGATCCCCGCGGCAAATGGATCGATGTTCAGGTAATCTTTCAGCCAAGATCGCAGTGCTTCGATCAGATGATACGTCTGCAAATTCTGCTTTGATCCGTTTGTAAATGCCTCGGCATGATAGCCATTCACGTCATCATAGAGCAGTTCCACTTCGACGTCCTCGGGCTCCACTCGCTCTTTCCGTGACACCAAAACACATAAGGCATTGATGATATCCTGTTCCGGAATGATCAGCTTCTCCATGGATTGACATCTTCTTTCTTCTTTTTCTCTTTCAATAAAGCAAACACTTTACGGATCAGGAAAATTAAAAAGAAAATGGCCAGCATATTGATGGCAAACCCTAAAATGGAGCCGAGCATGCCCATGTTGGCAAACAGGCTTCCGAACAACAGACCTGCAAGGCCGCCTATGAATAACCCTTTCATCAAGCCGCCCGAGAAGAATCCGCCTTTCGCGTTCGGTGTATTCGCAGCCTTATTCGGGACGACCGAATCCTCTTTCTTCTCCGCCTTTGATGGCGCCGGTTTGCTAGGAGCATTAAAGCTTTTCTTGCCGGATTTATAGGATTTCGCCTCGGCAGTAATCGTATGGTCTTGGAAAAGGAAGTTTCCCGCAGGGGATAGAATTAAAGTGGCAGCAAGTAACGCAACGATGAGTTTTTTCAATTTCAAGTCCTCCATTGTATTTGAATTTGCTTCATTAGTAAATAGAAACTCCTACTCTAATCATATTCGATTTTCAATGAAAATAAAATAAAGAAAGACGCTTTTCTTTATTTTTCTTATTCCATTTCTCACTTTATTCATGAGAGATTCATTTTTTACTTTCAATCATCTGGACGAATCTCGTCGAGGCGGAAGAAAGGGGGACCGACTTCATGTAACAGACTCCGATATGGCGTTTTGGTATCTCTTCGACCAGTTCCACTTTATGGACGAGGCCCTGGTTCAGATAATCCATTGAAAACTCTTTCGTCACACAGGCGATTCCCAGATTGATTTTCGCAAATTCCAGTAATAGATCATGGGAGCCCAGTTCGAATTCGGGGGAGATTTTAATGCCCTTGGAAAGGATGAAGTCTTCCACGTATTGACGGGAGTTCGATTTGGACTCCAAAAAGATCAAAGGCAACTTCACCAGTTCAGCAAAATCGACAGGTTTCGATAAAATCCTTCTATACTTGTCCCCATAGACGAACGTATCCTGTATTTCGATGCGAGGTCCGAACTCCAACGTGGGATCGTCAATCGGGAAATTGCAAATGCCAAGGTCGACTTCTCCTGATTTCAAATAGGCGATAATTTCGACAGTCGTTCCATTGACGATTTTGAATTTGATATGCGGATATTTCGTATGGAATGCCTCAAGATAGGGGAGGAGAAAATATCTGGAGATCGTATCGCCTACACCGATTTTCAGCTCTCCCGCCACGAGGGTTTTAATTTCCAAAAGTTTCTTTTCACCTGTATCGAGTAAGTTGAGGGCAGAATTGGCGTATTCAAACAGCAGGCTGCCTTCGCTAGTCAATGTCGCCCCTTTGGGTGTCCGGTTGAAAAGGCGGGTGTCCAATTCCCGCTCGAGCTGCATGATGGACTGACTGACGGCAGGTTGCGTCATGGATAGATCGATGGCTGCCTTTGAGAAACTTTCACTTTTTGCGACAATGCAAAAGACACGGTACAAATCCAATTTGCTTACCATATAATCTCCCCTTATGGCCATTATAAGATATATTAATTTTACTTATACCATGAAAGCATTGTATAGTACATATAGATGGTGTTCAAATTAATGTTACCAGCTATAAGGAGCGATCATATTGGAAAAAGAGAGAGTCGTGGGAACTGTTTCGAGAGGTCTACGCTGTCCAATCATCAATAAAGGCGACAACATCGAACAGATTGTCGTGGATAGTGTACTGAAAGCTGCTGAAGTCGAAGGTTTTTCATTTAATGATCGGGATATCGTCTCCATAACGGAATCCATCGTAGCCCGAGCTCAAGGCAACTATGCAACAGTAGACGACATCGCCCAAGATGTTCAATCCAAATTCGGAGATGATACAATCGGCGTCATTTTCCCGATACTAAGTCGGAACCGTTTTTCCATCTGTCTCCGGGGCATCGCCAAAGGAGCAAAGAAAATCGTTCTCATGCTGAGCTACCCGTCTGACGAGGTCGGCAACCACTTGGTGGAAATCGACCATCTTGACGAAAAGGGAGTCAATCCATGGACGGATGTCTTGACGGAAAAAGAGTTCCGCGAGCATTTCGGATACAATAAACATACCTTTACAGGTGTCGATTACATTGAATATTATAAATCGATTGCGGAGGAAGAAGGCATCGAATGTGAAGTCATCTTCTCCAATAATGCTAAAACGATACTGCAATATACTAAAAGCGTGCTGACTTGTGATATCCATACACGGAATCGGACGAAACGGATTTTGGCGGAAAACGGCGGAGAGAAAATTTATACATTGGACGACATTCTTGCCGAATCCGTCAACGGCAACGGCTACAATGAGCAGTACGGCTTGCTCGGTTCGAACAAAGCGACGGAAGACACCGTGAAGCTATTCCCGCGCGACTGCCAGCCGATCGTTGACAACATCCAGCAAATGCTGCTCGATAAGACCGGAAAGACAATCGAAGTCATGGTCTATGGCGATGGCGCCTTCAAAGATCCTGTGGGTAAAATCTGGGAACTCGCAGATCCCGTCGTGTCCCCGGCCTTCACAGCCGGCCTGAACGGTACACCAAATGAAATTAAATTGAAATACTTGGCGGACAACAACTTTGCCGAACTACGTGGCGATGAACTGAAAAAAGCAATTGCGGATTTCATTGAGAATAAAGAAGACGATCTCGTTGGAGCGATGGAATCCCAAGGGACGACCCCGCGGAAACTGACCGACCTCATCGGCTCGCTCTCCGACCTTACTTCGGGAAGCGGCGATAAAGGAACGCCGATCGTGTTCATCCAAGGGTATTTTGATAACTACACGAAATAATGGCAGGCACTCAAACAATCATGTTAGTTTCAATAAACATGATTGTTTGAGTTTTTTCGTTTGTTTAAACTTTCACGTTTGTTCGGGTGCTTGTCACCATTTTGCCTTCCATTCTTCCACGTTTTGATCAATTTCTTGTTTTGCAGCCTCGGCTTCCGCTTCTTTCTGCTCGACAATCTCCTTGAAATGCGAGTTCCGGAGTCCTTTCATTTCCTTCGCACGTTCAATGACCTGTTGGGCAACCTCTTCGTCGATTAACTCGCTTCGTTTCAACAGATAGGCTGCATCGCTGATCCGGACCGCCTCCCGGTCGGAGAGGTTGGTCAGCAAGCTGTATGTGTTGATGAGGTCCTCCTTGAAGTGCACCGATTCATGCAGTTTGACGCCTTGCTGTCCGACGACTTGGAAAATGCTTGGTTTCCACTTTTTCACTAGCACTTCTTCAAATCCAGCTTCGTCCCGGACGGTCGCGTACTGGCCACCACCTGCTTCGGCCACTTGTTTGAGATGGTTCTGCCCTTCATCGTCCACATCAAATCCGATGATGTTGACTTTCGCTTCTATATTACTCTCATGCAGAAGTTTCGCAGCCGCCACCGGATCACCGCCGCATGTTTCGATGCCGTCACTGACGATGTAGACGATATTCCGGTGCTCTTCATTCCCGTAGGGCTCCAAAATTTCGAGAGCTTCCTCAATGGCGCCTGCGAGTGGTGTCCAGCCGCTTGCTTGGAAGGAATCAAGCGATTTCTGAAAACCGGATTTGTCCAACCTGCTTAATGGATAGACTGCCTCGACGGTTGTACAGGATAATTCCCGGTCAGCCTCGGTCCCTGCACCTTTATGTCCGTAGGCGAGCAGTGACACGTTCACTGCATCGTCCAATCCTTCCGTGAAATTCCCGATTGCTTCCTTGGCCAATTGCATCCTGGACTTGCCTGCAATTTCGGCCTTCATGCTGCCGCTCGCATCCATTAAAATGACGACGTTCGTTTTTGATCTTTTCGCCATTTCAACTTCATCTTCCCCCTCGGGCAACTCGGGCATTTCAAATCCGTGTTCGATGGCAAGCAGCTGATCATACAAAGCTTGGTATTGTCCTGAACCTAATTGGTGGACTAGATAATTATAGATTTGCTCACTATCGAGGTCTTTCCGCTTTTGAAAGTATGAAGGCAATTCCTTTTCCATGACTTCCTTGAAATCTTTGTCGTAGAAGTTCATGTACTGTGTAAAGTTAACCGTCCGCGCCGCCTCGATTTCAGGATCCATATGCGCTTCCACCAATTCTCCCGGCTGTTGGGCAAGCATGCCTTCGATATCCGACGCAGCAACTGGAATTTCATCCTGCGTATCCTCCATCTTGTCCTCCGTCTGGGCGGATGCCACAGGGTCTTCGTTTGTTGCCGTCTTACCCTGGCACGCCGCGATGAACAACATGCCGAAAAGTAATGCCGATATGATAAATATGCGTTTCGTTCGAGCCATGTGTAAATCCCTCCTTCTCTTATTTACGCATTGATAGGAAGGGAGTTCCTGAGAATTTACTCCTTATTTTAAGCGTGTGAAAAAGGAGCCAGTTACCAAATTACAAAGATTTTACAAAAACATTACAACTCTTTTCGTAATGTAAGATTCTTTGCAATGGATCGGGGTAAATAAAAGGTGTAAGCAAAATACAGGAGGAGGAACTATCAATGAACAACGAAAAACGATTTGTCGGCTTGTTTCATAGTGAATCTGCGTTAATGGATAAAATGGATCAACTTCGAACAGAAGGTTATTCTGAAGATAATATGTATGTCATTGCCAAAGATGATACAAATCTGTCGATGCTCCGCAGCGGGACGTCAGCGGAAGTGGAAACCGCCCACGAATCTTGGCTGGACCGTTTCATGAGTTTCATCAGCGGGGAGGACCATGTGTGGAGCATGTTCGACCGCTTAGGAATCGATGAAACCGAGGCGAGACAGTATTCGAACGACATTAACAACGGCGCCCTTCTATTGTATGTCGATGAAGGGGAAGCGTACCGACTGTATGAAGGCGACCGCGAGCATTTCAGCTCCCATGATTATGGCATGAACCCGAATATCGAGCGGACCGGCACTTATATGGCGGATGATCTGGACGTCGGTCGCATCGATGCCGACCAGCTTGGACGAGTCGGCGGGGAGGCCTTGCTGGATCGCACCGATTATGAGACGCCGCCAAGCATGACGAACGAGGAACGTATGCTATTGCGCGAAGAGCGCCTTCAGGTGAATAAGCGCAATGTCGAAACCGGGCATGTCTCCCTCGAGAAGGATGTCGTGGAAGAGCATCAATCGATGGATGTGCCGGTGTCACATGAGGAAGTCTATGTGGAGCGCCGTCCCGTCGTGGATGGAGAGATGTATGAAGGGCGCGCCGAACTGATAGAGGATGATGAATCCATTCACATCCCAATTACCGAAGAACGCCTGGAAGTGACGAAAAAACCGGTCGTCACGGAAGAAATCGTAGTGAAGAAACGCGACGTCGAGCGCATGGAGACGGTCGATGATACAGTAAGACGAGAAGAAGCCCATCTGGAGCGGGACGGAAATGTCGAAGTGGAAGGCAATTTCGACGAAACCCGTTCGAAGAAGTGGGACAATCTATAAGAGGTATACTAACAACCGTGGCCTATTTCCCGCCACGGTTGTTTTTTTGGTGACTGTCATCTTTGCATGATCGCCTGGAGCGTTTTTTCGAGCATTTGGCTGAAATGCCCGGTTTCGGCGTCGGGGCTCAGGTCGATTAAACGGACGTCGTATTCATTCAGCTCGTAGTCTGCATCCGCCGTCTCTCTTTTGATCGGGTAGACGGCCCATACCTCGGTGACGGGCTGTGCATCGATCAATGGATTTTTCTCTTCATTCAAGGTCAGCGTATGGGATTTCATGCCGCGTCATCCTGCCTGGCATTTTGGGCGTAATCGGGATGGGACCCGGTGTCGTCATGCTCCCGATCATGCCAATCTTTTTGGCGGGAATGTCCACCGACTCGGGGCACACTCCCGATCACGTGCCGCTGCTCCTCTTTTTTGGCGGCTATGGGATTCTTATCGGGTATATAATACTATTGATCTTTGCGGTTAAAGCGCTTCGAAATAAATAATATTGTATAGTAAAGGCAGGTGATGATATGAAAACGAAGCTATATGTTGACAATGAAAAGTTCATAGCCGGTATGACACTGAAAAGTGAAGTGGAGCCCGAAGATAATAATATGGCGCTGCATGCTTGCGTCCATCCAAATGACGTGATTGAAAACCGGAGAAACCTAGCTGCTTCCTTAGGATGCACACTTGAGGAATTTATTTGCGCCAATCAAACCCATAGCTCGAATGTGCAAAAAGTGTCGCTTGCAGACAAAGGCCGGGGAGCGGAACGACTGGACACGGCCATCGCCGACACGGACGCCTTGTACACGCTGGATCCCAATCTTGTGCTTTGCAGCTTCACGGCGGATTGCGTCCCCGTCATTTTTTATAATGAAGGGAAGGGGCTTGTCGGCGTCATCCATTCAGGTTGGCAAGGAACCGTCAAAGAAATCACCCGAAAAGTCTTTTTGCATTTACAACAGGCCGAACAATGCAATCCGGCAGACTTCCATGTGCAGATCGGTTCATCTCTCAGTCAAGGACGGTTTGAAGTCGACCAAGATGTCTATGATAGATTCAAGGCCCTCGGTTATGCGGATGAGTTTATGTATTACAACGAATCCACCCGGAAATACCATATCGATAACCAGCTTACAGTGAAACGGCAGTGTGAGCTGGCGGGCATCCCGTCGAAACAAATCGTGATGGATACGACTTGCACCTTTGACAGCCCCTCGGGATTTTCCTATCGGCAAGATAAACAGTGTGGAAGGCATTTGAGCTTTATTATGAGGAGATAGTCGGGGAAGGAAGGGAAGAGATAAAAAATATACAAATAAAACCTCATGCTACCTGAAGAGTCCAGGCGGCATGAGGTTTTTCATTAGGTCCCGCAAAACGTCTGGTACGGAACCGTCGTCCGGGGTGGAAGGTTTGCAAATTCCTTTTGCTCGGGGGAATGCGCGTAAGGGGCCGAGAGGATGTCCAACAGCCGTCTCATCACACTAAGATCCCCTTGCTCCGCCGCAGAAAGAGCGGCCTCCACTCGATGATTCCGCGGAATTACGGCCGGGTTGCTGCCTTTCATCAACTGGAAGGAGGCATCCTTGCCTGCCGGCTGCCGGCTTAACCGTTCCTGCCAAGTTCCGTGCCATTCGGTAAACTCCGACGACTGGAAGAGGGATGAACCTTCGAACGTCCCGAACGTCAACGCACGGAATGTATTCGTAAAATCCGCCTCATGTTCTTCCATCATATCCAGTAACGCTTCGAATAGGGCCCGATCCCCTTCCTCTTCGTTACGTATCCCCAGTTTCGCCCGCATCCCCGCCAACCATTCGGATTGATACAGGGCAGCAAAACCGGAAATCACCTCTTGGGCCATTTCGATCGCCTGTTCCGTATCTTCATCAATCAATGGCAATAACGCTTCTGCAAATCGCGATAGATTCCATGCAGCAATCGGGGGTTGATTGCGATAGGCGTATCGTCCTTGGACATCGATGGAGCTATATACCGTTTTCGGATCATACGTATCCATGAAGGCGCACGGGCCATAGTCGATTGTTTCCCCGCTGATCGTCATATTGTCCGTGTTCATGACCCCGTGGATGAATCCGACGAGCTGCCATTGGGATATAAGCTTGGCCTGCCGTTTCATCATTTCCTCCAGCAAAGCAAGATACGGATTCGCAACGGACCGGACGGCCGGATAATGCCGTTCAATTGCATAATCCGCAAGAATCCGCAGCTCCTCGTCGGTGCCCCAGGCCGCTACATACTGGAACGTGCCGACGCGAAGATGGCTGGACGCCACCCGAGTCAGAATGGCGCCGGTCAGAACGGTTTCGCGGTATACCGGATCCCCAGTGGTCACGACTGCCAGGCTGCGGGTCGTCGGAATGCCGAGCGCATGCATCGCTTCGCTGACGATGTATTCGCGCAACATCGGCCCGACTGCCGCGCGGCCATCTCCGCCCCTGGAATACGGTGTCCGGCCCGAGCCTTTCAGCTGAATGTCAAAACGGTCCCCGGAAGGTGTCGACTGCTCGCCCAGCAAGACTGCCCGACCGTCTCCCAACCGATTGAAATGGCCGAATTGATGGCCGGCGTAAGCTTGGGCAAGAGGTGCAGCACCTTCAGGAACTTGATTGCCCGCAAAGATGGCCGTTCCTTCTCCTCGCAACGCGACAGGGTCCAAACCAAGAGATTCCGCTAAGGCATCATTCAAGATGACAAGTTCAGGTGAGCTTACAGGTACCGGTTCGATTTTCGTATAAAACGACTCCGGCAGACGCGAATAGCTATTGTCAAAATTCCATCCTACTTCATTAGTTCCCATATCTTCTCCCACATTGATTTATTTGGATAAAAGGCTCCTACTGAAGTTATACCACGAACGAACGACGACAAACAAAGGGCGGCTTTTATAAGTCAGGTGAAATACTCCAGCTTCGCAGCAGGGAAAAATTCCTTCAAATACGCCTCCAACCGCTCTTTGATCTCATCCTCTTCATTTTTTTGATAAATATATTTTCCGATGCCGTATTTACCCCATTTATAGCGCCTTTTCGATTCATCCAATTCCAGCTTCGTCTTCGGATAGTTTTTTTCGATTACCTTTTTAGCAGGCTTCGTGAACCGATGCTGGATGAATTCAAATGTAATATCGTCCCGCGCATCCTGGGGCAATTCCGCATCAAGCCGTTCGAATAAATGATAATATCCTTCCTGCCATCCTTCATGAAGATAGATCGGTGCGACGATGAACCCGAGCGGATACCCGGCGCGTGCCACTTTTCCTGCCGCCTCGATCCGTTTGTCCAGAGGTGATGTGCCCGGTTCGAAGTTCTTGATGACATAATCGGCATTGACACTGAATCGGAAGCGGGTATGGCCGTTATGCTCGGCATCGAGTAAATGGTCGACATAATGAAATTTCGTTACGAAGCGCAACCGGCCCAATTCCGTCCGGCCGAAATGATGGATCGCTCTTTTCAAGGTATGCGTCAAATGGTCGATTCCGACAATATCCGACGTACATGCCGCTTCAAACCGTGTGATTTCTGGGGCACGTTCCTCGATATACCGATCCGCCGCCTCCAAGATCTCCTCGACATTCACATACGTCCGGATATACGGTTTGGCCCCCATCGTCGTCTGCAAATAACAGTAATGGCAATGGCCCATGCACCCCGTCGCGAAGGGGATGGCGTATTCGGCGGATGGCTTGGACGTATCGAACTTTAACGTTTTCCGGATTCCGACGACTAACGTCGACTTGGCGATCCGGTACTTTTGAAGATCCGTTTCCCCCGGTAAATTCCGGACTTGATTATGCGAAGTGGTATAACGAATTTCGATTCCCAGCTTCTCGAATTTCTCCTTCAGTTCCTTCCCAAGCGGATAGTCCAGAGCATTCGGCTCAAAATAGACTAACTGGGGCATGAAAGGTTGTTTCATGACTTTCACACCTTTCTTACGTCTTTTTGTTAGGTTGCCGAAAGACGGAGAATTTATGCCCGGCAGGACGGTCGCCAAACAAAAGGGGCTGTCCAGAAAGTGGATTTTCCGGTTAAACACGCAAAAAGCAAGGGCTCTGGTCGCTTTCCGCGGGCCAGCCCGACGAGCCTCCTCCGGCTCACAGCCGTGCGGGGTCTCGTCGGCCGGCTTTCCCGCAGGAGTCTCCCGGCGCCCTTGCTTTTTGCTAGTATCCAACTCTGTGCCTGGACTTTTCGGACAGCCCCTTTTCGAGTTACTCCTGGTTGGCCAATTTCGGTAAGTCCTCATTCAAATGTGAAGACAGGAAATTGCGGACCTTCAACTGATAGACTCCCTTTTCCAATACATAGGACTCCCCATGATTGGCGTGATCGACCAAGAAGATTTCCGAATCGCTTCGCGTATGGCGATAGAGATTTTCCGACATCTCCGTCGGAACAAACGTATCGCCCTTTCCATGGATATACAAGATCGGAACATCCGTCTTCGCCACTTCCCGCAACGCGTTCGCTTCCCGGAGCGAATAACCCGCCCGCATCTTCGTCACGACACTCGTGCTATCCAATACAGGAAAGGCCGGAAGGTGGAACATCCGCTTCATCTGATAAGCGAAGAGATCATATACCGACGCATACGGGCTATCCGCGACAATCGCTTCCAGCTGCTCCGGCAACTCATCTTCCCCGCTTGTCATCAGCACCGTTGCCGCACCCATCGACAAGCCGTGGTAGACCACTTCAGTGTCGGTTCCAAGCTTTTGCACTAACAGATTCGTCCAGTCGATCAAGTCCAGCCGATCCGGCCAGCCAAAGCCGTAATAGTCTCCACCGCTCTTGCCATGCCCGCGTGCATCCGGCATGAAAATATTGAACTGCAATGTATCATGATAAAACTGGCCAAACAGGCCCATTTGCTTTGCATTCCCCAAATACCCATGCGTCAAGATGACTAACTTATCGGTCGGCACAGCTGCTGGCAAAAAATAACCGGACAGCTCCAGGCCGTCCCTCGATTGCATATGCAGTTGCTCGAATGGTTGAACTGCGACCCACTGTTTCCAATCGCCATTCAAAAACACATCCATCGCCTTTTCAGAAACTTCCAAATCGGTATTCCCCTGCAAGTATTCTTTCGGCCCTCGCTTAATCGCCAAATCATAGAAAAAGAAACTGGCGGCTATCATTCCCACAAACAAAATCCCCACCAACGCCCCGATCAACCGACCCCAGCCTTTTGATTTCATCTCTTCTTCCCTTTCTCTCTATTTCACTACTTATTATTATACTTGAAAAATGAAAAAGAGCATACCTGTTTCTACTGGAAAGAAGTAATTGTTTCGGAATTTGAACGAAGTTTGCAGAATCGCAGTTCACGACGGGATTTTAATCAACTAAATAGTGAGCCACTATCTCTATAAAAGACTTTCCTATATTCAGTAATGCTCTTTCGTCAAAATCGAATTTCGGATGGTGATGCGGGAATTGGGTCGTACTATTTTCATTATGGGAGCCGACTCTAAAATAAGTTCCCGGCTTCTCCAGTAAAAAGTAGGAAAAATCCTCCGCCCCCATGGAAGGTACCATTTCAACTACCTGTTCCTCCGTAAAAGCGGCCTTCAGCAAATTCCGAACCGTTTCCGTTTCCTTCGGATGATTGTATAAAGCCGGATAACCATTCAAATAATCGATTGTATAAGAAGCGCCAAATGCCGAAGTAACCCCTTCGACGATACGTTGAATCTGTTTTTCTATTTGTTTGCGAATGGCCGCGTCAAAAGTACGGACCGTTCCTTCGAGCGTCGCTTTGTCGGCAATGATATTAAAGGCACTTCCGGCTTGTAACACGCCGATGGTCACAACCGCGGATTGCAGCGGATCCACATGACGGCTTACGATTTTCTGCAAGGCATTGACGACATCACTTGCAATCACGATTGCATCCACTGTGTCATGAGGTCTGGCGCCGTGCCCGCCTTGCCCTTGAATAGAAATCGAAAATTTATCGACTGCCGCCATTTGATATCCTGATCCGACCGATACTGTACCGATTGGGGCTTGCGAATCCAAGTGAGCGCCGAATACGTAGTCAACTCCCTCCAAAACGCCATCCTCCACCATGGACTTGGCTCCCCCTGGCGGTGTCTCTTCTGCCGGTTGAAAGAGGAAAACCACTGTTCCTTTCAATTGTCGACGGAACTCACTTAATGCTTTCGCAGTTCCCAGCAAGGCAGCAGTATGACCGTCGTGCCCACACGCATGCATCACTCCCGGGTTTTGCGATTTATAAGGGGCTTCCTTTTCATCTTGGATAGGCAAGGCATCGAAGTCCGCCCGCAAGGCAACCGTCTTCCCAGGTTGCTCCCCTTCTAGAATACCTATTAGTCCGAACCCGCCAATATGTGTCTTGACCTCCAATCCAAAGCTGATTAATTTATCCTGAATATACTGGGCAGTCTTTTCCTCTTGGAAGGACAGCTCCGGATACTGATGCATATGCCGTCTCCAATCCACCATCTCTTCGAAGCTCTCCGATAATTTCGCATTGATTTGATTCGATATCCCGCTATTCACTACCATCTACTCGTTCTCCTCTCTTCCTACTGAAAAAGCCTGTAGGGATCGCTTGCAGATTCTCCATCTACTAGTCCCCACAGGCCGACCTTTTCATCTCTTATTGTAATTCTTTTGGAATAAACCAGTAATCGTCTTTGTTATGTTCTTCCATATACGCCTTGAATTCATCAGATTGATACGCCGCTGCTACATCTTTTGCCCAAGGTAGATCTTTGTTCTTCTCCGTGGTGACCGCCACTAATACCAGATGATCCAATACATCTTCAGAAACCAGTTTTGTTGAAGGGTCCATATTGGAAGCATACACAATGCTTCCCGGTACAACGCCGTAATCCAGGTCAGTTAACGATCGCGGAATTTGGGCGGAGTCCATTTCGACAATTTTCAAGTTACGAGGATTTTCTTCGATGTCTTGGGAAGTGGCCTTCATTACCTCCACGCCATCTTTCATTTTGATGAGTTCGGCTTTCTGAAGAATCGCATAGGCCCTCGCTGCATTGGAAGCATCGTTCGGAATGCCGATCGTATCACCATCCGCTAACTCATCCAAAGAATTCTTTTTACCAGGGAACAATCCTGCCGGAACCGTTGGAATCGGCGTTAAACTGACAAGATCTGCGTTTTTGTTTTCATTGAAGTTATCCATATAAGCGGTGTGCTGATCGACATTCAAATCGACGCCGCCATCTGCCAACGCCACGTCGGCTTGAAGCAAATCATTGAACTCCACTTGTTCCACCGTATACCCTTTTTCCTCCAAAATCGGCTTAACTGCTTCCAAAAATAACAAACTATACGGACCAGGTGATGTCCCGACTTTAATATTCGTTTTTTCTTCCCCAGCTGTGTCGTCATTCTTGCCGCAAGCAGCAAGAACGAACACAAACAATGCCAGCATGCTGACGATTAAAGATAATCTTTTCATTATTCCTTATCTCCTTCACTCATGTCTAAGTTTTTTTGCTAATCGATTGCCGAACCCTTGGATAATCTGAACGATGATGATCAAAATAATGACCGTCAAGAAAATGACAAACGTGTTGAATCTCTCATATCCGTAGGTGATGGCTAGGCTTCCGACCCCGCCGCCGCCGATGGTTCCTGCCATGGCTGTCGCCCCAATAAGCCCAATTGTCGCGGTTGTCAAAGTCAACACCAACGAGCCCATCGCTTCGGGCAGAAGGAAATAACGGATCGTCTGAAACGTAGAGGCGCCTAAGGATTTGGATAGCTCAATAATGCCTTGCCCCACCTCCAACAACGAATTCTCGACTAATCGTGCTATAAACGGAAAAATATACACGCAGAGCGGGACTATCGCAGCGGTTGAACCATATGTTTGCCCCACAATAAATCGTGTCAATGGGGTAATGGCGACAAGTAAAATAATAAATGGCACCGACCTTAAAATATTGACGAAGCCATTCAGTATGGTGAAAAATCCTCGGTTCGGCTTGATCCCATTTGATCGTGTCATAACCAATAGAATACCTAACGGAACACCGATCAGCGTACCGATCAATAGAGAAACAGATACCATATAAATGGTTTCATAGATCGATCGGATAATTAATTCGGTTGACACGCCATTCATAGCCTCACCTCTTGTACCGGAATACCCTTTTCTTTCACATATTGATAGACACGGTCAATTTCCGTGTCTTCTCCAAAAAACGCCACTGTAAAAATCCCCAACGTCGTCCCTTGAAGTTCTGTCACATTGGCAAAAACAACATTGGATTCGACATCAAACTTTTTGGCAAGCTCGTATAACAGGGAATTCGTCGTTGTTTTTCCAAAGAATTTAAATTGGTACACCCTCTTATTCCTCGTCGATTGCTGAAGTTCTTGTGCAATACTTCGGGGCATCTCGTCGTGAATCACGGTCTTTACAAATTCCTTCGTTGTATGATTTTGCGGATTTCCAAAAACATCAATAACATTTCCCGATTCAATCACTTGACCTTGTTCCATAACCGCAACTTTATTGCAGATTTCACGGATCACTTCCATCTCGTGAGTGACAACGAGAATCGTAATATGAAATTCTTCATTGATCCGTTTCAATAATTCCAAGATGGAAACAGTCGTTTTCGGATCCAGTGCCGACGTAGCTTCATCACACAACAGAATTTCCGGGTTCGTGACCAATGCCCGGGCAATCCCGACCCGCTGTTTTTGTCCACCGGATAATTGGCTTGGATAGCTGTTTTTCTTGTCGGATAATCCAACAAAATCCAAAAGTTCTGCGACCCGATTCTGGATCTCTTTTTTATTCACTTTATTTAAAATAAGGGGGATGGCAATATTATCGAAAACCGTTTTAGACTCCAACAGATTGAAATGCTGGAAGATCATACTGATGTTTTTCTTCACCTGTGAAAGTTCATGGTTGGATAGAGCACCTAATTCTTTTCCTTTGACCAACACTTTTCCTGTCGTCGGCACTTCCAAGGCATTGACCATTCTGAGAAGAGTACTTTTCCCGGCTCCGCTATACCCAATCACTCCATAAATATCCCCTCTTTCAACTTTCAAGGAAACATCGTTTAAAGCGACCATGCTCTTGACCTTATGTTTAAATTCTTTATGAATACCTTGAAACTCTATCAAAAACAATAGCCTCCTCTACGGAAATTAAACCTACTTAACATATAGGAGTTATTAAGTATTATCTTCCTCTTTTCTCTGGTTGTCAATCACTTTTTGAAATAATAGCCATTCTTGAACGGCCTCCCCATTGTGATATACTTATAAAAAACAGTTGGAGCTGATAAGAATGGAAGAACTGTTACATCAAATCCTATCGGAAATCAAAGATGTAAAATCGGGACAACTCCGGCTTGAGACACGAATGGATAAGCTGGAAACTCGGATGGAGAGCATGGAAGTCCGAATGGATAAGCTGGAAACACGAATGGGGAACATGGAGTCTAAAGTGGATAATTTAACCACCGAAATGCGAAGCAACTTTAAATACTCAAACGACAAAATGGACGAGCATAAAGGTCTATTTGAAACTGTCTCAGGTGAGATAAAAGGGCTCAAGGTAGATATTTCTTATTTAAGTTCCAAGACAGGACGCCACGATATGGAATTGAACAATTTGATTAACCGACTGTAATTGAACCCACCCATCCATAGATAGCAACTTCCCAAGCGCGTATGCAGATTTATTTGCAGAAACGCTTTTTTTATGCAGGACTTTGGCAAACTATTCAGAATAGTAATCTACGTAGTGAAAAAAGAGGAGGGACTTCTTTGAAGAGTACTATTGAGAAATTGTTGTTGGCCAAGGACGTAAAAGTGAATGCAATCGAACTGGAAGCACTTACAAATCAATGGGAAACAATTCAAAGTTTACGGGACGGCCTACGCCATGCGGATGGGAAAGAGCATGATATCGGACTTGTTCATCGATTAAAGGAGGAAGCGGAATGAGCCAAAAATTGAATGAGAAAACCATTACGGAATTAGCTCCTTTGATCGAAAACAAGGAAATCTCGCCAGTCGACGTGGCAAATGATGTGTTCAACCAAATCGAGGCACTCAATGAAGAAGTGAATGCGTTCATTTCAGTCACAAAAGAAAAGGCTCTCGACCAAGCCCGACTTGCTGAAAAGGAAATACAGGAAGGCCGTTATCGGGGGCCGCTTCATGGGATTCCGATGGCCATTAAAGATAATATTTATATTGCCAATGAACCGACTACGATGGGCTCCAAAATACATCAGGATTTTATTCCGACTGAAAATGCAACGGTCGTCAATCAGCTCGAAAAAGCTGGTGTCGTATTTACCGGTAAGCTGAATTTGCATGAATACGCATGGGGAGCTACGAATAATAATCCGCATTTCGGAGCCTGTCGGAATCCATGGGATGTAGAGCGCATTTCCGGAGGGTCTAGCGGCGGTTCGGGCGTAACGACTGCGACCGATATGACGATTGCCACATTAGGCACCGATACAGGCGGTTCTATTCGCATCCCCTCTTCCTTCTGTGGAATCACCGGGTTGAAGCCGACCCATGGCTTGGTCAGTAAATATGGTGCATTCCCACTTG